>NZ_JAAHHE010000159.1:0-14800 GCF_010692525.1 Moorena sp. SIO3B2 | reverse complement strand
TGATTAAAACGCGTACGCTTACTTTAAACAATGACTCTAACATCACTGCCAGCACCTCTGGGATAGGGAATGCTGGTAGTATCACCATACAAGAAGCTCAACAGGTTGACCTTAATCGGAATAGTTCCATATCCACAGCAGTAAATACTAAAGCAGTAGGCAATGGTGGTAATGTCGATATTGAAACCAAGTCTCTATCCCTAGATCAAACCTCGACCATTGAAGCGAGTACTGCCGGTGTTGGCAATGCTGGTAGTATCACCATCCCAGATGCAGAGGAGGTTTCCCTTGATCGGAATAGTTCCATATCCACAGCAGTAAACTCTGGAGCAGATGCTGAAAAAGCCGGTAATATTGATCTAAAAACGCGATCGCTAACATTAACCAATGGCGCTGAGATAACAGCTAGCACCACTGGGATAGGGGATGCCGGTAGTATCACTATACAAGAGGCTCAGCAGGTTGACCTTGATCTCAATAGTTCGATATCGACAGCAGTAAATACTGGTGCAGAGGGTAATGGTGGTAATGTCGATATTGAAACCAAGTCTCTATCCCTAGATCACATCTCGACCATTGAAGCGAATACTGCCGGTGTTGGCAATGGTGGCAATGTCGATATTGAAAGCAAGCATCTATCCCTGGACAATGAATCGAAAATCCTAGCTAGTACAGATAGTCAAGGGGATGCTGGTAGTATCACCATACAAGATGCTCAACAGGTTGACCTTGATCTCAACAGTTCCATTTCCACAGCAGTAAATACTGGAGCAGTTGGCAATGGTGGCAATGTCGATATTGAAACCAAGTCTCTATCCCTAGATCACACCTCGAAAATTGAAGCAAGTACTGCCGGTAACGGAAATGCCGGTAGTATCACAATCCCAGACGCTGAGGAGGTTTCCCTTAATCGGAATAGTTCGATTTCGACAGCAGTAAACACTGGTGCAGTTGGCAATGGTGGGGATGTAGATATTAAAACGCGTACGCTAAAATTAACCAATGACTCTGAAATAACTGCCAGTACTGCTGGTGATGGAGATGCCGGTAACATCACCCTTCAGGCTGATCAAGTGACCATCCAGGGAGACTCACAGGTGTCAGCCACTACTTCCAGCGTTACCAATACTGACCGGGGTAAGGGTGGCAACATTAACATAATTGAGGCCAATCGGTTTGAGGCTACCGACGGTGGGAACGTCAGAACCACCACCGAAGGTAATAAGCAGGCTGGTAATATTACTCTGGAAGTACGTGATGATATAACTCTAGCTGGAGCTGGAAGTGGGTTGTTTGCCAACACTACTCGTGGTTCTAGCGGTGATGGTGGCAATATTTTCGTTGACCCCAGAACTTTGACCATTCGGGATAAAGCCAAGATAGCTGTAGATAGCCAAGGCCAGGGAAAAGGGGGCAGTATTACACTTGAGGCAGGCACACTCACCCTTAATAATAAAGCAGAGCTATCCGCAGAAACGGCTAGCACCCAAGGAGGTAATATTACCTTAACCATTGACGAGTTGTTGTTCTTGCGACGCAACAGTAAAATCTCTACTACCGCAGGCACTGCTCAAGCTGGTGGAAACGGCGGCAATATTGAGATTAATGCTCCCTTTATCCTAGGCATTCGTCAAGAAAATAGCGACATTACCGCTAATGCTTTTGAAGGCAATGGCGGCAATATCACAATCACCACCCAAGGTATCATTGGGCTAGAGTTCCGAGAAAAGCTCACCCCCCTCAGTGACATTACCGCTAGCTCTGAGTTTGGTCTAGATGGTACCGTCAACATCAATGCACCTGGAATTGACCCCAGCCGAGGGTTGTCGGAATTGCCAACCGATATAATTGATGCCTCTCAACTGATTGAAAAAAACCTCTGTGCTGCGGGTGAGGGGAGTGAATTTACTGCCACAGGTCGTGGTGGCTTACCGGTTTCTCCCAACGAAACCCTGAACCCCAATGCTACATGGGACGATTGGCGTATCACTGAGCAACCTCAAACTAGGATCAAAAGGCGTCGGTTAAGGTCAAGGCAGCATCAACTACAGATTAATCAACCACAGACCAGTAATCCTAAACCTAAACAAATTGTGGAAGCCCAAGGCTGGGTTATCGGTGCCAACGGGGAGGTAATTCTCACCGCTCATCCAGTCATAGTGACTCCGAAGGGTACCTGGTTACATAAAGTAGACTGTCCAATGCTTCACCAAACCTTTAAGCAGCTGCGGTGAGTTTTCCGGGGAAACCAGAGGATAGATCCCCCTCCCGTCCCCCTTAACAAGGGGGAAGCCAGAGGATAGATCCTCCTCCCGTCCCCCTTAACAAGATAGATCCTCCTCCCGTCCCCCTTAACAAGATAGATCCTCCTCCCGTCCCCCTTAACAAGGGGGAAGCCAGAGGATAGATCCTCCTCCCGTCCCCCTTAACAAGATAGATCCTCCTCCCGTCCCCCTTAACAAGATAGATCCCCCTCCCGTCCCCCTTAACAAGGGGGAAGCTATGCGATCGCTTTTCCCTGTTCCCAGATCCGCTGTTCCCAGATCCGCTGTTCCCAACGCGAAAGATAACTCAGATAAATGAAGCGCCTGATTCAGTTTATTTTAATGACCTTGTTGGGGCTAATCTTAAGCCATGGTGTACACGCACTACCCTTCTCGGCTGGCCATCAGCCATCAGTCATTAGCACTCAGTCATTAGCAATCAGCCATCAGCAATCAGCCATCAGCAATCAGCCATCAGCACTCAGTAACAGTGAGCAGAACGCAACAGTAAGCAGGAGACAACAGGAAGCAGGAAGCACGAAGCACTACCTGCTGCTGGAAAAAGGCAAACAATATTACGATGCTGGCAAGTATTCTGATGCTGCACGAGTATTGCAGCAGGCGGCACAAGCTTATCAAGCCACAGGAGATATCCTCAACCAAGCCCAAGCCCTGCGTTTGCTGTCCTTAGTGACTCAGCAACTTGGGGAATGGGATCAAGCCCAAGCAGCCATTGACTCCAGTTTGTCGTTGCTAGAAACCGTATCCAGGGGAGGTGAGGGAGTATTGGCTAAAGTGTTGAACACTCAAGGGCGTTTGCAATTGGTACAGGGAAATGCTGAAGCTGCCCTGAACACCTGGCAAAATGCTGAAGCACTGTATGCTCAAGCCAATGATCGGGTTGGTGTGCTTGGTAGCCAGATTAATCAAGCCCAAGCGATGCAATCTTTGGGACTTTACCGTCGAGCCAAGAAGCTATTGACTCAGGTAAGACAAACCCTGCTGGCACAACCGGATTCTCCTCTAAAAGCTATTGGCTTACACAATCTTGGTAATGTGTTTCGCCAAGCAGGGGATTTAGAGCAATCTAAACAGACCTTAACCGAAAGTTGGAAAGTCGCACAACGAATACAATCTCCAGAATCCCAGAGTCAAGCGTTACTGAGTTTAGGTAATACTGAGCGAGCCTTAGCCACAAGAGCAAAAGACACGAATAACCACAAGGCATCCAAGCAGCATATCCAAGAGGCGATAACTCACTATCAACAAGCAGCAGCAACCACCACCTCACCCATTACCAAAATTCAAGCACAATTGAATCAGCTAAGTTTACTCATCGAGACAGACCAGGAGAAATCTGTTCAAGCGTTGTTGCCACAAATCCAGACATTGCTAACTAAATTACCATCCAGTAGAGCATCAGTTTACGCCCACGTAAATTTCGCTCAAAGTCTGATCTTGATCAGAAATCGAAAATTGCGTACGCAATTTACCAAACCAATTACCACGCAAATTCCCAATTTCCCAGACATTGCTCAACAACTCAACACTGCCATTGAGCAAGCTAAAACCCTAGAAGACAAACGAGCAGAATCCTATGCCCTGGGCACCCTTGGTAACTGGTTTGAACAAACCAAGGATTGGTCAAATGCCATAACCTTTACCAAGTCAGCGCTTCTGATTGCCCAAGGGATTAATGCACCGGATATTGCTTATCAGTGGCAGTGGCAAATGGGACGTCTACTTAAGGCTAAAGCCGAACAAGCCACTACCACCAGAAATAGTAATACCGAAGCAGTAACGGAAGTAATCCAGGATGCGATCGCTTATTATACCCAAGCCTCTAATACCTTAACGAATTTACGCAGTGATTTAGTTGCTCTCAATCCGGACATCCAGTTTTCCTTCCGAGAACAAGTAGAGCCTGTTTATCGAGAGTTAGTTGATTTACTCTTGCGTTCTCCTGAACCGAGTAACGATAATCTCAAAAAGGCCCGTAAGGTTATTGAAGCACTCCAGCTTGCTGAAATCGACAACTTTTTTCGAGACGCCTGCGCCAAGCCAGAAAAAGTCAACATTGATAATGTAGACCCTAGAGCAGCGGTGATTTACCCGATTATCTTAAAAGACGGCTTAGCGGTAATCCTCAAATTGCCTAAGCAAAATGACTTGGTGTACTCTTTCCATCAAAACATATCAGACGATCAAGTAGACGAAGCGGTCAAAAAGTTCCAAGAAATCATAACCAAACCTACCGGTGCTAATCACACTATCAAAAAAGAATTACCCCAAATTTATGACTTGCTAATCAGACCCTTTGAAGAAGAACTAGAGACTAACCGTGACAGAGACCAAAGCCCAATAAAAACCCTAGTATTTATCCTAGATGGGTCATTACGAAATATTCCTGTAGCAGCCCTTTATGATCGAGAAAAGGACAAGTATTTAATAGAACGGTATGCTGTAGCTGTGACCCCTGGCTTACAGCTAGTGGACCCCAAACCATTGCCAAGGCAACAGCTCACAGCCCTAATTGCTGGAGCTACTAACGCTCCCAGCTTTAAAAAAGAAGGTTTAGGACCAATCGATAACGTCGCATTCGAGTTAACAAAAATTGGGGAACAGGTCAACCGTAGTCAGAAACTGCAAAATCAGGAATTTATCAAAGAAAACCTGCAAAATCAACTAACCGCAGCGTCTTTCAATGTTGTTCATATTGCCACTCACGGCCAGTTCAGTTCCAACCCAGAGCAAACATTTATTTTAGACTGGGATGAACGCATCAAAGTCAAGGATTTAGATAACTTACTACGGATGAGTGACCCCAGTGGCACCACCCCCATTGAACTATTGTTACTGAGTGCTTGTCAGACTGCTACTGGGGACAAACGAGCGGCTTTAGGACTAGCTGGGATAGCGATTAGAGCAGGAGCACGCAGTACCCTAGCCACCTTGTGGCAAGTTAATGATGCCTCTACAGCGGAATTTATGAATCAGTTCTACCAACAGTTAAATAATCCACAGTTGACTAAAGCGGAAGCCCTGCGAAATGCTCAAATAGAGTTTCTAAAGATGGAAGAAGAAGATCCTAACAAAGACTACACTCTTCCTTATCATTGGGCACCATTTATTTTAGTTGGGAATTGGCTGTAGAATGTAGAATGTAGAATGTAGAATGTAGAATGTAGAATGTAGAATGTAGAAGGCAGAAGGGAGAATGTAGAAGGGAGAAGGGAGAATGTAGAAGGGAGAAGGGAGAAGGGAGAAGGGAGAAGACAGAAGGGAGAAGGCAGAAGACAGAAGACAGAAGACAGAAGACAGAAGACAGAATTCTCAATTCTCAATTCTCAATTCTCAATTCTCAATTCTCAATTCTCAATTCTCAATTCTCAATTCTCAATTCTCAATTCTCAATTCTCAATTCTTAATTCTCAATTCTTAATTCTTAATTATAAAATTCCGACACTCTCCTCTTTTTCCCTATTTTTTAACCAGCACCGGTGTAATTTCCTCAAGGTTACCCAAAAGGGGTTGTTCAGATATGGTTTTCCCCAAACGAGGGGTCAATACCTCAGTCCAAGCTTCTTTAAGAGTCCTATCGTGGGGCTGTTGCCGCCTTAATTCAGCTAACTCAGTTAACTGATCAAACCATATGTCATGCTTATCATAAGCTGCGATTCTCTCTTGAAGAGTTTTCGCCTCATTTAAATCCTGTTCTAGGTCTGGAGAGTGGGCAACTCGTTTAACTCGTCCTTTGAAATAGACGGTTGTTGGTTTATTGGATAATTCCCAAGCAGGGCAATTGATCTCTATATTCCAACGATAGGTTTGACCAACTTCCAAGGAATTTACTTTCTCAGGAAGCCGAATACCCACAATGCCAGGCTTATCTAGTAGCTTGAAAGATGTTCGGTAAATATCTTTTTTACCATATTTATCCTGCAAGGAAAATTCTAAGGACGCTTCATCCTCTGAGTTATAATCTCCATCTTCTGAGGTATAAGGTAGATATATCCAAAAGGTTGGATAATCATGAGTAACCTTTAAATATGAATAATCTAAATTTGGCTGATAAAAACCTACTAAAGAAGTCAGTGTTGGAAGCTCTGCCTTGTATAGGCAAGGACCACGGGTTCCTGTACCCTGGGCAGCATCAGGAGTACCCTTGTCTGGGGGTTTGGGCTTGGTATACTCAATTGGTCCTTGTTGTGCTTGGCCAACATTGATGGATTGATCAGCTTCTACTCGGGAGACCAAGAAACAACTAATCCAGCCAACAACCATTAAATTAAAGGGAAATAGGTATTGAAGCCGAAATAATTTAGTTAACATCATCACTCAACCTTCAGATCAACATCGACAGATGTTTACCTGATATATCCAATTTTTGGATTCAGATTAACACCCCTGTATATCACCACTATTTCCAGATCAAAATCCGGTCAAGTGTTGTGATTAGTTATTAGTAATTAGTCATACCAAATCCGGGTTAAAAATCCCATTTATTCAGTATGCCTAGGGCGTGTTTTCAAAGTTTTCCGCAAGATTTAGATCCCCCCCAGCCCCCCGCGCGGAAGGGGGGAGCCATACTCAAAGTCCCCCTTTTTTAAGGGGGATTTAGGGGGATCTCCGAGGCAAGAAGACACGCCCTAGGCGCAACTTGTTAGTATCGCCCCAAGTTAGTATCGCCCCAAGCACTATAAGTCGCGGCTAAAGGGGGGTTATCAAAGGGGATTTTGGCTCATTGGTCATTGGTCATTTGTAACTATCAAGAGATTTAATGTAGCTCACCAAAGACTAATCACTAATGACGTAAGCATATGCTTACCTAATGACTAATGACGAGTCAATTACTTTGGTCACTTTGTAAACCAAAGTAAAGAACCACACTAGTAGCCACCAATGCTATAGTAGCGGGAATTAATGGCACCCAACCACCGGTTACTATCAGTAAAACCCAGCAACTTCCATATAAAACAACCAAAGCAGTTCCAGTACCCAATAGGACGGGACGCAGCACGTTAAAGTTTCCAGCAACCATACCCCCCACCACAGCCCAGCACCAAATCCACAGGGCTTCACCAGGCTCAGACCACCACCAAATTAATGGTCGATTATCCAGCACTGCACTGAGGATATGACTGATCATGTGAGCCTGAATTTCTATGCCAGTCATGGTCTTAACAGAAAACTGACCACCACTGTAGGGTGTGCGCCACATATCATCGTTAAAACTCGGGGCAATGGTACCGATCACGACAATGCGATTCCTGACTAAGTCGGCATTGAAGTCATCCCTGAGAACCTCTCCAAGGGAAACGGTCTCAGCAATTTGATCGGAAGCTCGATAATTCAGTAATATTTGGTGACCACCGGACTTTAGATTGTGATATCCACCAGAATCCTTTTCTAGGGTCTTAAAAACTGTAGTGCCAAGCTTTAAGTAATTTTCTGTCACCTCCAACTGGATTGCTTGATCGGCCAGATAACCTGTTGCCAATTGGAAATTAAATGAGTAGTAGCTCTGACAAGGAGATGGTGACCCTACAGCCAACAGATGGCGACGGATAATGTCATCGGGGTCGAGTAAAACATTATTAAAGCCTTGGCGAACCTCTGGCACTTCTGGAGGTGGGGGAACTCCGGGGTCACCATAATGGCAGATGGCAAACAAGTGATCACTAGTTTGCATCCGAGTCGCTAAATCCTGGTATTCCCTTGCCACAGGATTCTCCCGATAAATATCCAAACCAATGGCACTCGGTTGATACTGTTCCAGCTTTGCCAGCAGTTTGGCCAAGGAACGATCGGATAAGGAGGCGGCTCTTCTTTCTTCCTTAGGTTGGGACTGCACATCCTTTTCAGTGATTGTGACTAATAACAGTCGTGGATCTGGTCCTTCATTGGGTCGCAGCCGCATCAACTGGTCAAACCCTTGCAGTTCCCAGGGCTGGAATAGGCCAAGCGATCGCACTACCATTACCAAGCTAGTGACCACTATGCTAGATAGCAGCACTCTCTGGAAACTAGGCCACTTGGGTTTCCGTTTTTCTTGCTCTTGGCACAAATCTGCCCAAGCTGGTGGTTCTTGTGCTAGATTCTGGTAAATTACTGGTAACCAACTGGCGCAGGGAAACTGACGCTCCAACCCCTGCAATCGCTCCCGTGCTTCCCGCGCTGCCAGATATAAAGACTTACCATTAGCAAATCCCTTCAAAAAATACTTCAAAAAGTTTTGAGCGACCTGATCTGGCACCAACTCCCGCATTATAATCATTTGGGGAATTTGTAAATCATGGAGTTTCCGTGCCAATCCCAACCCATCACAAGAATTAAAAATTGCCAGTTTTAAGCCCTGGGCCACGGCTTTTTTGAGGGCATACCACAGTTCATCAATGGTTAAGCTATCGGTGGGATTAATATAAATTCGACCTGTTTCCCCCTCTGTCTCACTATGTCCTGCGAAAAAGATAATATCCCAAGCTTGCTCCCATAACTGGTCATTGATTTCGTGATGTTTGGGCTCTACTAAAAAGACGGTTTCTGCATTAGGTAAATTCTCCAGCAGTTGTCGATCTGCCTTAATATCAATACCAGCACTATGACCTAAAATTGCTAAAATTCTCACTTTAGATTTCGAGGTAGGTGTAGGGAGTTGATGGGGTCGCTTAAACTGTGTTCCACTCAGAGCAACTTCAGCCTTGGGGTAACGGTCAAAAAAATCCCACAGATGCCAAGGCAGCTTTTGTAACTGGGTATTTTCCGTGCGAATCAGCACCCGAATGGTTTCCTCTGGGTTTAACTCTTCCCGTAATCGCTTATCAATGGGACGAAACTGTTCAGAATCCAGCCATCGTTTCAGTATATTACCTAACTCATGGGCTGAATCCCGACATTCCTTGAGCTGTTGGTTAATGGAACCACCATAGATAATTTTTCCGGGCTGGATTCTCGCGGGTGAACCTAGGCTCCGATATTTTTCGCGCCAATGGTATTGTAAGTAAGTAGTGAGTTGTGAAGCTGCAGGCAAGTAACCGGTCATTTCCAGTGTTGCGCGTGACCCTTCTTCAGCAATTTCTAAGCGTAACTGAAACCCCTGCTGCTGGGAATCACCATCTAGACTCAGGACAACTAACTTTCCCATTTTTGGTAATTAGTTATTAGGTATTAAGTATTAGGTATTAAGTATTAGGTATTAAGTATTAAGTATTAGCTATTAGCTATTAGCTATTAGCTATTAAGTATTAGGTATTAGGAATGGATAACAATCGTAATAATTCAGCTAATGCGCTACGCGCACGCTGCGCGAACAGCTGATGCGCTACAGATGGTGCTACTTGAGGTGCTATCAGCTATCAGCTAAAGGCCAACGGCTGACCGCTGACCGCTGAATACTTACTAACAATCTTACCCATTCCCCCTTACTTGAGAATAAATTTTATGCAATAGGGATGGATTTATAGACGATGCTTTCCCTGAGTCAGTTTCTCACTAAAAAACCAGCCCTACTTACTCGGGCTTTCCTATAATCATACCAAATCCCCTTTATTACCCCTACTTCCTATAAGCCAAAATCTACCTCACCGAATTGACAACTGCTATAGTAATATTATATCTAATTAATAATCGGATTAATACAAGGCTGGGTTTACGAAGCATACCGGTAGCGCAATCGCCGCTAACTTTAGATTAAAAAATTTTCCGTAATACTGACATCATTCAAAACTAACTTAATGCTAAAACGTTCTCCCGGTTCGCCACTGACTTGCAACTTAATATTTTCCGTCTCTCTGGCTTGGGTTTGAATCACCGCAATGCCCTCGTGATCCAGCACCATAATCTGTAGATTCTTGGGAAGACGGTCTCCACCACCACCAGGATACAGTTCAATGAATATATTCATTTTGGGTGAATCCGTTGGATGTAGCTCCACAAATAAAGCTACCTTCTCGGCACCCCAGGCGATTTCCGAACCGAGTAGCTTACCTCGTTTTACTCCCACGGTAGTATGCAATCCTTTACTAGGTTGGTCAAAGGGGAAACTTCTGAAATCCAGCATTGGCTCCGGTGCTGGCTGTAATATAGTTTCCACTGTCTTCCAATCTGCCTCAAAACTATTGTCTAACCACGGCCTTAATCGCACTACTGGTGTCTGGCTTTGTGGTTGCTGTTGTTGGGTAGGGTGTGTTTGCATAGTGTTGGACGGTGAAGCATCGGGACAGAAGACCTTGGGTTTGAGAGCATGACTATGGCTCCACTGCTTTGCCCCTGCCTGGGATTGGCCACATTGCCGATACTCTTTAATGTGTCGCGGTAACTCTTTCAGGGTTCGCAATTGGTTCACGGGGAATTGTTCTGTTACCACTTTATCAGCAAATCCTACCAGAGTTGCCTCCTCCAATGCTTGATCAAGCTCCACCGCCACATAACCAATTCGTTCCTGCCAGACTGCTGCTGGAACTTTGACACACTTAGCCTCAGGTAAAATAAGTCTACACTCCAACTTACCATGATTTTTCACAGTCAGATCCGCAACATCCATCAAGGTTTGCATCACTGGGTTCCAACTGTCGCTTTCCTCTAAGTTTGTCTCAAATCCCATCTTTCAACTCCAATTCCCCTCCCGTTATAGTCGTTCGCGCAGCGTCTGACACTGCCAGTAAGACAAGCGCGGGAACGAAATTACCGCCAGAACAGGGTCGCCAAAATGGGTTACTGGCTATAGGTAAAAGGGTTAAAACTTTTGGCATAAGGCGACCCTGTTCAAGGTTTTGTCTCCGGGAGACGGGGCGTATAAAGTGCTCCCGCAGCTGACCCACACAGCCCCTTGGGAATTGGAGACTAGAATTGTTGCGAGTCGTTGATAGTTTCTGTTATCATAGATATATTATTACGCTCCTTTGAGTGTCGATTTAGGTGCAAGCTGAAAAGCCTCTGCTAGAAACTTAAATCATCAAAAATCTTGAAAAAGTAAGCCCGATGATTTGATGCTCCTAGGTCGCCGCTACGCGAACGGAGGGTGTAGAGGCTGTTTGGTTCAGCCTTTAAGGGTTTTATACTCTTAATAATCCCAGCGACCTAGGAGCCGCTACGGGAACGCTATAATCTTCGGGCTTTGCCCGACGCGGGGCGCGTTCGATTTAGCGATGGGAGTATCAAACACCGCAAGTAAAAGTTAACTGCATACACTGCCAGAGTATTTAAATAAATACCAGATAGGGGTTGACCTTTGGATGGGCGGCAAATTTTACGCGATCGCAAAATTTGCTTAACCAGTTTTCCTAAAGCTTGCTGCCGCTCTTGAGTATCTCGTGGGTACCTTTGCACTTGGCATACCAGCTGCCTAATTTGCTCTTTCATGGCTATCAATTAGAAAGACTGACCTGCTTACTTATCTGGCTGAGCTGAAATTTTTATGGGTTAATTTACAAAACTTTATTTTTTTCTAGAATCGTAGGGTGGGTAGTGCCCACCAGACATCAATCGTTTGAGTTAATTATTATCCCCAGATCCCAAGTGATTCATTGTAGGGTGAGCAGTGCCGAATTAAGAATTTAGAATTAAGAATTTAGAATTTAGAATTTAGAATTTAGAATTTAGAATTTAGAATTTAGAATTTAGAATTTAGAATTAAGAATTTAGAATTAAGAATTTAGAATTTAGAATTTAGAATTTAGAATTTAGAATTTAGAATTTAGAATTTAGAATTTAGAATTTAGAATTTAGAATTTAGAATTTAGAATTTAGAATTTGTAATTCTGCATTCTCCATTCTGCATTCTCCATTCTGCATTCTCCATTCTGCATTCTCCATTCTGCATGCTCCATGCTCCATGCTCCATGCTCCATGCTCCATTCTCCATTCTGCATTCTCCATTCTGACAGACAACCTTCAACAGACAACCTCTCGACTATCAGTTGATTTTCTCGGTAAATCCTGAAGGTATCCTGGAAAATCTGCCATCGGCTGCAACTTCCTTAACGGTAACTCATTAGTTGCGACATTTTCCACAAATCCCAGCAGTTTGGCTTCTGTCAAGGAGTCATTCAGTTGCACTGCTATATAAGCAATTCTATCTTGCCAAACCTCTTCTGGGACGTAAACAAACTCGGCATCTGGTGAGACTGGTTTACATTCGAGCTTGCCGTAATTTTTAACCACTAAATCAGCCACATCTAGGAATGTCTGCATGATCTCTTTCTGGCTATCACTAGACTCTAAGTCAGTTTCAAATCCTAGACCCTGTAAGTACTCATTGACTGCATACACCGCCAAGGTATTGAGATAAACCTGTTCGGCTTTTTCCAGATTAGATTGCTGTTGGCAACGCTTTTCTGCTAGCTGATGGGCTGCTTCTGGTAGTGTGACCATAATTTGACAGACTAGTGTGACTGAGCAATCCCTCTAGTTTAGCGTTACTAATAAATTATCAACTATAATAGGTATCATCCTATAGGTAGAGGAATAATTCCCTTTAACCCCTACAGGTGATCTAAGTTTATGTATTGAGCAGATTAAGCACCGATTTGGACAAGCCTGTATTTGTTTATACAATTTTCAGCCCAGCTCTTCCTCTATATATCTCTTGATTTCAGGGGATAATTTCCTAATATTACGTTGAAAGAAGTTATTCAGGGATGAAATTTTAATTCCTAAAGAATCCGATATCTCTTGCCATTTTTTTCCGTCGAGGTAGGCTAACCCTATCACTTGCAATGTGGCGGAAGGATGGTTTTTGATATGTTTCTGTAAGAGCTTTTCCGGGTCTGCTTTAAAATAGTATCTGAGCTGGTCATACAACGTCAGTTCTGTTTCCGGTTGTGCCACAGTCTCTATGGTCATCGATTCCCCAGTCAGCTCAGAAAAGTTTGAGGAGAAAGGCAGAGAGGCTTTAGCCATCTCAAACACTAATGAATCTCCCTTTGTCCGGTCTTTTGCGATTAACTGGGACAACAACAATAAGACCATCATAATTTTAGTAACGTTACTGATCTGGGTCTTGTCTATAATTAAGCCTTTAATGCTTAGTGTGATCCAAAAAATCACAGAATCTAGTTTGGTGCTTTTAATCAGAGCGTTCAACTGATATTTGATTCTGACAATTTTGCCAGATTGAGCTTGGATAAATGGGTCATTGAGGTCTTGTTGAGCCTTTTGTAACATCTTATCAAGGCGATAATTGACCCAGGCTATAAATTTCCCTTTTGCTTGATTGTAGTGATTGAGGTTTTGATAGACATAATACAATGTCCGATTCACAGCATCATCATAGACCTCAGGGGAAAATTTGCCTCGATAGCAAAGCTTACCGGAAAGCTTAATGGCATTGAGCAATTCCGTTAAGGCATAAAATCGCTCTGGGCTATGGGGTTGATGCCGTTGTGCTTCTAGGGCTAGCTGCTGAAGACGACTCTCGTCGAGTACCTTCTTAAAAAGACTATCCCGCCAAGAGGCCCACTCCTTTTCAGAAGTCATTTGTAGATATGGGCTATCAATATCCTCCTCAAGTTGATGGTTGAGCTGCTCCTGTACGGTCTGATATATCTCTAGATAGATGCCAGATAGAGGGTGACCTGGCCGTGGGCGACACACTTTACGGGTACGCAAAATATGCTCAACTAGTTCTGCCAAAACCTGATACCGCTGTTGATTTTCAATCGTATCTTGTTTTGATTTAATCACCAGATGTTGAATTTGCTTGCTCATGACCATTCAGGAATGCTTGTGTAATTAGTTATCAGGGTAGTTTCCAAGTTTTATGAAATTCGTTACAAAACTTTATATTTTGGAATAGTTACAAAACTTTATATAAAATTGTAGAAAAATTGGATTTTCGGAGTGATTAACATAGTGAGGGCAATCAAAAAGCCTTGATGCTCTTGATAGCAAAACTGATTATAGGGTTCGGCGTTGCATAAATCCCGGATGATTTTAATAGTTTTGTGGAATGGGCATCTTGGTGGCACGGGCATCTTGGTGGCACGGGCATCTTGGTGGCACGGGCATCTTGGTGGAATGGGCATCTTGGTGGAATCGGCATCTTGCCCGTTACAATTCCCAGACGGGCAGGATACCCACCCCACTCCTATTTATCCCGCCCCTCAGCAATGCCGAATTCTTCAGGGCTCTGTCAACAAAAAAGGAGATCAACCCAACATCAATAACCCGACATAGGACGATTAGAACTATTGTCTAAAAAAAAGCAGCTTGTTGACTTTGAACAAATTAGATAAAGATTAAGGAGTAGTGATCTGATGAATATTCCCAACGATCAATTCTGGACTCAATCCGTATTTCCTTCCGGAGCCAATGAAGCCTTTGACCGCTTCGGCACTAGCTTAACTGGAGGAGATTTCAATGGTGATGGTCGGGGTGACTTGGCTATAGGTACACCCAACGAAGATCTTGATGGGGAAACCAACAGAGGTAAAGTCAATGTCCTCCGAGGATCTTCAACAGGCTTAACTAGCTTTGGTAGCCAATTGTGGAACCAGGACAATCTTGCTGGCAGTTCAACTGAAGCTTTCGATCGCTTC
>NZ_JAAHHE010000158.1:0-14831 GCF_010692525.1 Moorena sp. SIO3B2 | reverse complement strand
TGACCAGGCAGGGCAGGGTACTTGACCCCTCATTTTAAAACTGCTATTGCGGTTATCATGTTCATGAGGTACAGAGGATTTTTGCTCTCTTCCCTGTTCCCTAAAATCCTGGATTTTGTCCATCACCTCATTGAGAACTACTATATAAATGATTAACCTAAATTAAGATAAGATGATCGACTTTAAGGTCTTTGAACAAGCACGGCAAAAACATCCCCGCTCTGAAGCGATGCCATTTATGGCTGAGCTGAGACAACAGATGCGTTCGCATCAGCCTTATCAAGGATTAAGACTATTGCATCATATCCACTTGACCATAGAAACTGTCTTTAAAGTTGAACCGTTGCTGTTGGCTGGTGCGGAGCTTACCGTGTCTTGCCCTAATTTTATCGACCCTAACCCAGAAGCGGTGGAAATTTTACTCAGTGCTAATGTTGAGCTTAATCTGGAAGGGAATTTTGAGGATAACTATGATATTTGTTTAGATCTTTATGGAGAGTTACACACACTACTCACCCCTCGCCAGGGAGTGGTAGAGCTAACTAAACTCGATAACTCTATCTATCAATCCTTAGATATTTCCTATCCCTTGATTTCTGTGGATGACAGTTCCCTAAAAAATATAGAAACGTTCTATGGGACTAGTAAAGCATTTGTCAAAGCTTTCCACCAGTTAACTAACCAGTCATTAGTGGATAAAAATTTGGTAATCTTTGGTTGTGGAAAAGTTGGAAAAGGACTCGTTAATGAATTATTAGGCTTAACCAAGGAGCTGGTAATCGTCGAGAAAAATCCTAAGATTTTGGAACAGCTGAAGGCTAGAGGAATCAAAGGGTTACAGGCTGAGGACTTGGATGGAATTAGGGCAGCACTCAAGGAGGCTTTTTGTGTTGTAACCTGTACGGGAGTGAATGGAGTACTTTCTAAGGAGTATGACTTAGACAAGGAAGATTTTAGTGGTAAGTATCTTGCCAACATTGGCGCAGAAGATGAATTTGGTGATAACTTCTCAGAGGCAGAAGTGCTTTTCAAAAAAGCTCCGATCAATTTTTCCTTAGCGGAACCTACTCCAGTTCAGACTCTCGACCCAGTGTTCTATGCCCATAACATAGCCATTGACTTAATTTTATCGAAGGAATTGGAACCCGGTTACCATTCATTTCCTAGTCATCTTGCCCAGGAAATAATAGAGAAATGGGGAAACTATCATGATCAAGATATAGCATTGTTAGTTGAGATGTAAACATAGGATTGGTATAAAAAGGGAGTAGGGAGTAGGGAGTAGGGAGTAGGGAGTAGGGAGTAGGGAGTAGGGAGTAGGGAGTAGGGAACAGCGGATCTGGGAACGTAAGCATTCAGCTGACGGCTGACGGCTGACGCCTGAATGCTTACCTATAGTCTTTTAAGGATTAATCCCGTCATCACCAGTTGTGATTATGTTCATAGTCCCAACACTCTCCCTGTTCCCAAGCTCTTCCTGTTGCTTCACAGTTGTAGGAGTCATTAATCCAAGGAATACTGGTTGGATGGGCGGCAAAAATTTTATTTTTAACAATAAAGTTATCATTTTTATTAGGTGTTGTTGTCTGACTTATCTCTTTGATAAATAAGGATGATGGTAATAATCCAAATAGCAAAAATTTAATAATAAAAAAATAAAGACTCAATACTAAGCTTGAAGTAAGGTTGATCCCTAAGATTTTTTTTTGTTTAGTTTTAGTTTTAAAATTGCGTTCACCTGGAAGTTGATAAATATATTTATAAACCATAAATAATAGTTTAGGTTTTTTTCTTTGAAATCAGCGTAGCAATTATCGGTTTACGAATAGGTTGGCGTTAATGTTTAACTTCTGTATGTTATGTATAACTTTTGTTGACGCTTGACCCTTGAAAGCACTCACCATAACCATTTCAGTGATTCCACCTACAGATGATGGCAAAATGGCAAAATTGTGAAATGGAGAGATGGGAAGATGAGATGTAAGCATTCAGCCGTCAGCTATCAGCTATCAGCTTATGCGCTACTTTAGGTGCCATTGGTCGTAGGCCAGACTAAGGAAACAGCTTTTGAATAAAATAAGCTGACGGCTGATAGCGGTAGGCTGAATGCTTACAGTTAAACGAGCAGGGATTTTCAACCAGCCCTAACAGCACCCCCCAGCTTGTTTACTACCTCCCGTTGATTAGCTGACTGCTGACTGCTGATGGCACCTCAAGTAGCACCATCTGTAGCGCATATGCTTACTTATTCAGTTATTAATGAACTGGAAAAAACAATGGGACAGCTTCAGCTTTACCAATGGGCTTTGGAGGGACAAGAGCCAGAACGACAGTTTCCCCCCTTTTTTAAGGGGGGTTAGGGGGGATCTATTGTTTTTAGCTATCAGTAAAACAAGTTATCTTCGGCATTTCAAAACAACAATTTTTCAGCTAGCCGTCGAGAGGAATAAAATCAACTTATTAGTTTATGAACCCGAGCAAGAGGCTATTGTTGAATGGATCACTCACTAAACTATGGCGATATTCTGAAAGAAATCCTGCAAGAGGAAACTCGCGCCCAACCAAGTATACAAGCGATTCGGCTTTATCCTGTTTGCGATACCGAGACTGGTCACTTCCTAGTTCTGGCTACTGGCTGGGATAAACAACGCTGGATTAACTCGATTTTGTTTCACGCTCGCTTGGTTAATGGCCAAGTTGTTATTGAAGAAGATAACTTTGAGGAAGGGTTGGCCTCGGCTCTGATTTCCGCTGGTATCCCTGCAGAACATATTATCACTGGTCTTGATTACCAACTGATGGACTAGTTTCAGTTAGTACAACCTATACCCACCTACCAACATCGTCTCTCTCCCCTGAGCCATTACCCATTGCATCAACTGCTGCCACTCTGGTGACTTCCCTAACCCATCAGCATCAAACTCCCCGCCCCAATTCCTGGAAAACTCGGCAAAATTCTCTGCCCAATGTACTACTGTCTCCATCGGGAAATAAGGACTATAGCCCCAAGCTTCCTGTAAATACTTGATCATTTCCCTGGGATGTCCTGTATTATATAAATACCAAGCAATCCATACTAGGGTTCCATAACGCACCTGATTTTCTAATAGACGGATGCCTGGTGGTAAATCAGCCTGTTGAAAGAAGTTGTCAATGGCTGCCGACAGGGAGCGAGCTTGAGGAAGTCCTTTGTGCATGGCACTTTGGTGATGTTGCCGATAGCCTACGGTTACCTGACGCAACCAAAGGGCAGGACAACCCTTGAGGGCTAATCGTAGGACTATTTCTGTATCTTCAGCGGGTGGAAACCTGGGGTCAAACCCGCCAACGGACTCTAACCAATGGCGACGGAACATCATGGCACTAGGCAGGACTGGCTTCCACAGTAGCCAACTTTCTAAGTTTAATTCTGGTACTTTCTCCCATGGACGTACTGTCATTAGTCGCTTACCCTGGGAATCGACACGGTACCAACCACTATGGACAATTCCCAGATGGGGTTGTGCTTTAAACACTGCTAACTGGGCAGCTAACTTACCTGGCAGAAAAAAGTCATCGGCATCGAGGAATGCGACAAATTCACCCAAGGCTAGTTTAATGCCATGGTTCCGGGCCAGGGAGACTCCTTGGTTTTCTTGATAAATGTAACGAATGCGTCCGCGATAGGGTTGCAACACTGATCGAGTCTGGTCTGTTGAACCATCATCAATGACCACTACCTCATAGGAACAGGCTTCTTGATTCAGCACACTTTCCACTGCTTCGGTAATATAGCGATCGCAATTATAGGCGGGAATAATTACACTGACTTGTGGTATCATTTATGACCCTCCCATGACCCGATTGAGAACTGCTATAGCCTTATATAGCAAAGGGAACAGGCAACAGGGAACAGCGGATCTGGGAGTAGGGAACAGGGAGTAGGGAACAGGGAGTAGGGAATATGGCATCAAAAATTCTCACAATTCCTACACAAATCCCGATAGTAATTAGGTAAGCATATGCGCTACTTGAGGTGCTGCGCGAACAGCTGTCAGCCGTCAGCCGTTGGCCGTTGGCCAATAGCTGATAGCTGATAGCTAATAGCTGATAGCTGATATAGCAGAACTCAGAACTCAGAACTCAGAACTCAGAACTCAGAACTCAAACTCTTGCGCTTCTTGATGCAATAGCGAGTGGGGGAAACCCCCAAGACCGCTTAGGTGCGCTTTCCGTTGGCGAATTAAATTCGCCACGGGTCGCACCTCTGCATCGCTTACAAAGGGTGTGAGACTAATGTCGATGTCCTAACTGCCCTGGCGACTGCTATATATAGCGTTTCTCGTAGCTATGAGGTACACATTATTTTTTCCCTCTTCCCACTTCCGACTTCCCTCTTCCGAAGTCCCTGCTCCGAAGTCCCTGCTCCCTAAAAACCAGAAATTTGTACCTCACAAGTCGTAGAATTGCTATATACTGGTTTAGGTAATCTCGTCGTCTAGGTAATGACTAATAGGTAATTAAAAATAACAAATTGCTAATAACCAGTTACCAATTTTGTGTCCTTTGTTACGGTGATCTGAACTCGTTTTAACTAGACGTTAATTATAAAAACTCTAACGGTTGAAAACCGCGATGCTGGCTGAACGCGGGGGAGAGTTCAACTATCCATCTGCCCAAGCTAGTTCTAACCCCATCATTCAACTCCAAGGGGACTCCCGTTATACCCGAAGGGTTAGGGCGTGTTTTCAAAGTTTTCCGCAAGATATTAGATCCCCCCCAGCCCCCCTTATTAAGGGGGGAGCCATACTCAAAGTCCCCCTTTTTTAAGGGAAACGGGGGATCTCGGAGTTTGAAGACACGCCCTAGGGGGAGGGGAATCGGAGAGTGGATATGTTGCGCTTTTTGATAATCTATGCTAAGATAAAGGCATATTAAATCGCTCAAAAAGTGCAGGTTTGCGCGCAAGCTGAAAAGCCCCTGCTAAGAGCGTAGACCAAAAGACAAGTAAGCTCAAGGATTTAATCGGAGAGTCTAGAGGCTGTTTGGTTCAGCCGTTAAGAGTTTTGTAATCTTAAGAATCCCAGCGACCTAGGAGCCGCTTCGCGAACGCTATAATCCCGTGATTTAGCGATGGGAGTATCAAAGCTGCCTAATGATCAAGGTTGAACCAACTTACCAACAAGTCAAGGCTTATTTAGCCAAGAAGCAATGGAGTCAAGCCGTTGCTTGTTGTCGCCAAGCCCTGAAACGGCAGCCTGATTCTGGGGAATTCAATGTCTTACTAGGCTTTGCCCTAGCTGCTCAGGGAAAGCCCAGGCAAGCAATTTATGCCTATAGTAAAGCGGTGCAACTCCAACCGGAGCAAGCTCAAACTCATGCCTGCTTAGGTGAGTTATATAGTAAACTCAAGGATCTCTCAACAGCAGAATGGCATTATCAACAGGCTGTTTGGCTACAACCCGGTCAGGCTGAGTACCATTACAATCTAGGCATCACCAGGCACAAGCTGTGGGAGTGGGATGCTGCCAAAGAAAGCTATCAGCAAGCGATCGCTCTTAACCCCAAGGATGCCAAAGCCCACTATCACCTAGGAGTGTTGTATGGTGAACGGGGTCAGTTAAAGGAAGCCACCAACAGTTATCGCCAAGCCATTACCAACCAGCCAGATTACCTCAGCGCTTATAATAACTTGGGCTGTGTTCTCTACGAGCTAAAACAATTCGAGGCAGCAAAGGCGGTCTATCAACAAGGTATCGACCAACAAGGTATCGACCATAATCCTAAGTGGGGCACTCTGTATAATAATCTGGGTAAGGTGCTGCAAGCACAAGGTAAGGCAGCTGAGGCTCTGGTGGCATACAGTAGTGCGATTGAGTTAAACCCAGATCTAAAATCAGCTTACTTAAATCTGGGTCGGTTATGGCAACAGAAGGGGAATTATCCGGTAGCAGTGCAGTACTTTGAAAGGCTGCTTAGGCTGGATCCAGAACAGATATTGACCTACAGTGAATGCGCCAGCGCCCTGATGGCTCAGGGGAAACTAGCCCTAGCCTTTGACTATTTACGAAAAGCGATCGCATTGCAACCAGCTTTTGTGGAGGCTTATTGCCAACGTGCTAAAGGTTTACCAGGCCAGGACATACTTGAGCGATCGCAAATCTATTGTTCTGGATTTCTTGAGGCACTACGGAACAAAGAGGATACTTTCCAAGTCTGCCTTTATCTGTGGCAGACTTATCTGTATTTAGGGGATACCTTGTTTGAGTATGGTGCAGCAAAGCAGGCTCAAATGTATTACCAGAAAGCTTTACAGATTCAGCCAGACCAGGTTGAGTTGTATATACGGTTAGGGGATTGTTTAGCCGAGCAGCAGCGACTGGATGCAGCAGTGATGGCTTATCACATGGGTTTAGCCTTGCAACCAGCTCATCCTCAGATTTATCTACGGTTAGGGCAAGTCTTGAGCAAACAAAAGCGGTTCCAGCAAGCCCTTGAATACTACGAAGCCCTCTGGCATATGCACTTAGAAGAGGGCAAGGGCAGCGGTAACCTTGGCAGTCTCGGAGTCTTGCCGAGAGATAACTATAGTGCTAACCCTCTCACCTCCCAACCCCCTCACCCGATCAAGGGGATTTATGAAACAACCAGGGACTGGTATATGAGGACAGAGTGCCATGGCTGCTACTACATAGAGGTACCTTGGTCAACCATCGAGAAGGATTGGCAATATACGGGATCGAGGGAATTTGAAGTTTCTGTGAACCATGGTTTACAGGACAATGGTTTCCCAAAGCATCTCAACACCATGTCCATGGTAGCGCCGCCAGTTTCTGCCCTGGCTCCTATATCTGTTGAACCCAGCCAGTCCCAGTCTCAGGCTCAGTCTCAATCCCGGTCTCAATGTGGCGGTGTTACCTGTAATCGATGTATGAGACGACTGTGTAGCCAGTTTCAGTCAATTCATCTCGGCAAGAGGGTCTATCAGTGTAACCCACCGGAAACACTGTCTGTGGATTCCCCTACTGTCTTTGTGGCGACTATCCCACAAGGACGGGCTTGGATTGCCCCCCAAAGCAGTTACTGGAAGATTTGTCATAGCATCGCCATCATTACTCCAGATGATTATTTGCTATCTGACGTCTCTCGAAATTACCCATGGTATTTACCTGGATGTGAGAATTACGACCCCAGAAAGCATCTAATATTTAGTCTGGAGCAGATGCCGCCTTTAGAGTACATAGATGGCACAGTAGCGGTTCTATCGGGATTGTCGGGACATGGCTACTACCACTGGATGTTTGATGTCCTGCCTAGAATTGAAATCCTGCGCCGCAGTGGGATAGATTTCCCTAAGATTGATTGGTTTTTGATCAACACGCCACAGCAACCCTTTCAACAAGAAACCCTCAATTGGTTAGGCATTCCTGCTAACAAAATTATCTCCAGCGATCGCTACCCCCATATTCAAGCCCAGGAGTTAGTCTTACCCTCCTTTCCTGGACATTTTGATTGGGTACCGAAGGGTACTATTAACTTTCTCAGACAGAGGTTTTTACCGCAAACTCTGGAATTAAGATACCCAGAGCGGATCTACATCACTAGAGCTCAAGCCAGACATCGACAAGTTCTCAACGAAACTGAGGTCAAGGAGCTGCTATCCCAATTTGGTTTTATTACCATTGCCCTAGAAAGCCTGTCTGTGAGGGAACAAGTTGCTTTATTTGCTTCTGTCAAAGCAATTGTTGCTCCCCATGGCGCTGGTTTGAGCAATACTGTATTTTGTCGCCCTGGTACTCAAATCATAGAACTAGTGTCACCGAATTATGTGAGAACAGATTACTGGATGATTAGCCAACAGCTGGGACTGAAACATTACTATTTAAAAGGAGAAAACTTTGACTGTCAACCTATTCGTAAACTCATGTATACCAGCTCACTAACAGAAGATATCTTAGTTAACTTAGATTCCCTTTATTCAGTAATTCAAATTACTGGTCTAAATCAGCTATGCTCAAGGGTGCATAACCAATAAGGAGGCAAATGATGCCATGGATTCAGTAAAAATATTTGGGCTCTACCAAACTTGCTGTGTAACAATATTAGGGAATAATTGCTATAAATAATCCTTATTGGGCGGGACTTTGAGTTTTTAATAGAATGTTTTTTGAGAAATAACCAGTCCCATCAGACCTAGTGGTCAATAAGCGCGGTTTTATACACACTATGTTCGGTATAACCACTAACTATTTGATAATCAAAAAAACTAATCTTGTTTGTGGCTAAAAATTCTGTAATAAATTATAGTTGATAGGTGGTAATATCAACTAGGATAAAGAAGGAGTTATAGTAGATGTCTTCTATTGTTGCTGACCCAGATCTTGAAGTTATCCCAACTAATGAAGATGGCTTCGTGATTTTAGGACCAGACGATAAACCAGTATTTGTTGATGGGAGCGATGGTCTAGATGTTATTCAGACTGGTGACGGAACCGATGAAGTTAGTGGTGGTGACGGGGATGATGTGCTCTTGGGGCAAGCAGGGGATGACCAAATCACTGGCGATGAAGGGGATGATGTGGTGCTGGGTGGAGAAGGAAATGATAACCTGATCATAGGACCAGGCACTGATGTGGCGATCGGAGGTCCTGGACATGATACATTTACCTTCGAGTTCTTTGACAATCAACCGGATATTATTACTGAGTTTAACTCTGGAGAAGATCGGATCGTGATTCCTGGGGTTGATGACCAGACTAACGTGACTTACGACTCGATCACTGGTGAGCTAAAAGTCGATGGGGAAACCATTGCTCAATTGAGTTCAGGTTTGGATGTTGAAATTAATAAAACTGACGATGGTTTTGAGATACTCTAGTAGGTCAGTTATCAGCAATCAGCAATCAGCAATCAGCAATCAGCAATCAGTAAGCAGCAATCAGTAAGCAGCAATCAGTAAGCAGCAATCAGTAAGCAGCAATCAGCTATCAGCAATCAGGTTATGCTTTACATCATAGGCTAGAACCCTGTGCCACGATACTTGAGTGGCCATTGGCCAACGGCTGACCACTGACCACTGACCGCTGACCGCTGACCGCTGACCGCTGACCGCTGACCGCTGACCGCTGACCGCTGAATGCTTGATTTG
This sequence comes from Moorena sp. SIO3B2, assembly GCF_010692525.1. Classification (NCBI taxonomy): domain Bacteria; kingdom Bacillati; phylum Cyanobacteriota; class Cyanophyceae; order Coleofasciculales; family Coleofasciculaceae; genus Moorena; species Moorena sp. SIO3B2. The sequence continues at coordinate 5,704 of NZ_JAAHHE010000158.1, read as the reverse complement.
AGTTGTGAACATGTTTTATGAAGGAAAGGCAACAGGCAAAAGTTAATCAAGTAGCGCTGCATCGCTGTTTCCTGCTCCCTGTTCCCTGTTCCGCTGTTCCCTCTCATCATGTACAATTACTTAACTGAAGCAATTGCCGCTTGTGAGCAAGCGTTGGAAAGTCCATCCCCAAATCGAGCTGATTTTGCCTCGACTTGCCGAGTTTTAGGCAATATCTTGCAAGGGATGGGTCGGTTTGATGACGCAATTTTCTGGCACTCTAGAGTGTTCGATGAAAAACCGAATTTAGTGCAAGTCTATGCTAAAATAGGGAGTTTATACAGCAGTCAACAACAGTGGCAGGCAGCGATCGCATCCTACTACCATGCTCTTAGCCTCCAGCCAGATTTTGCTGAGGCTTACTGGAGTTTGGCAGAAATCTATTCTCAGCTGGGGAACAAAGACGAGGAAATTGAGTGTTGGTATCAGACTCTGAGGCTGAAACCCCAATCAGCAAAGGCTCAGGGACATTATAAACTAGGGAAAGCGTTCCTGGCTCAGGGTAAACCGGATCGAGCCATTGCTTGCTTCCAAAATGCGATTGAGCGTGACTCCAGCCTATGGGCAGCTTACTACGAGTTAGGAGACTGTTTGATAGCCCAGGGGAAGTGGGATAATGCGATCGCATGTTATCGTAAGTTACTCGACCTTGACCCAAATCAAGCTAAGGGGCACTATAAAATTGCTGGGATTTGGCTCAAACAAGGAATGGTGGACACAGCGATTGCAGCGTTTCGCCGCTCGATTGAGGTTGATCCAAATTTCCCTGGAGCTTATCGGGAACTGATCCAACTGTTGATTCAACAGCAGAAGTGGGATGAAGCGATTGTATCATGCCGTGCGGTAATTGCGACAGTGGGTGACTATCCCTGGACTTATGTTAAACTCGGGGATGCTTTGGTAAAAAAAGGTGAATTGACCGAAGCCTACAGTTGTTATCAAAAAGCTGCTCAATTGCGGGGTTGGCATCAGTGTGCTCAGAAGGATTATCGATTCACTGAGGATCGGTTTACCTTTAAAATTCCGGTCTGGGAAGAACACTTGCAGCCCCTAGCTGGTGTGGCTGATGCTCAGTGTCTGGAAATTGGGAGTTTTCAAGGTAATTCCGCTTGCTGGTTACTTGATAAAATCCTGACTAACTCCTCAGCTCGATTAACCTGTGTTTCGCCATACTTTCAGGAAGAGTTTGCTGCCAATATCGCTAAAACTGAAGCAGCCGAAAAGGTGACTAGGTTAGAGGGAAAACCTGAGCAGTTGCTTAATTCCCTTGATAGCAATTGCTATGATTTAGCTAACATTCGCGACAGGCGTCACAAAGCTACCATTGCTGAGCAAAATGCTTTACTTTGTTGGAAGCTGCTCAAGGTTGGGGGGCTGATGATCGTTAATAACTATGGATGGAGCAATCCGGCTAAACCACAAGAAGCGCCTAAAATTGGGATTAATAGGTTTCTAGATTCAGTTAAGGGTCAGTTTGAGATTCTGCATCAGGCTCGTCTACTGATTGTTAAAAAAATAGCTTCTTAACGGTAACGATGTCAAGGGATATCAAGCAATCTTCGGGTCATGATCACGACTCTGTTGACCAAACCCAGAGCCAGCTCAAGGTGGTGAAAATTCAATCAAAGTTGGCTAAAGACCATGCTAATCGGGGTAGTCTGTATGCTCAACAGCAACAGTGGCCGGAAGCGATCGCATGTTACGAAAAAGCGATCGCAATTGACCCCAAATTTGCTGGAGCTTACCGTAACTTGGCTCGGGTTTTCGCTCAGACTGGTCAACAGGACGAGGCTACGGAGTGTTGGTATCAAGCCCTCACCCTAGAGCCGAATTGGGCTAAACCAGAGGAGCATGTTAAGTTGGGCAACAGGCTGTGGTCTCTAGGCAAACCAGACCAAGCCATCACCTGTTATCGACAAGCGCTTCAGTTAAAGCCCAATTTACTCCAAGTTTACTATCGTTTGGGGGAGATACTCAAATCCCAGGGCAAGATGGAAGATGCGATCGCACTTTATCAACAGGCGGTCGAGAATAATCCTCGAAATCACCAAGCCATGAACTACTATCGACAATTGGTCGATAGTAATCCCAACTCTAGCGCTAAAGATTATCATCAGTTAGGTCAACTCCTTAGAGGGCAAAGTCGATTCAAAGAAGCCATTGAGTCTTATCAAAAAGCGATTGAGCTTGACCCCTGTTTTAAGCGAGCTTATGTAGACCTACAGTACACCTGGATTGAATCAGAACAGTTAGAGCAACTTATCACCTTTTATCGACAGTGCATCGAACGGGAACCAGATTTTCCTCTAGCTTGGGGTAATTTAGGGGATGTGCTAACCGAGCAAGGCCAACTTCAAGAAGCGATTAGTTGTTACCAAACTAGCGCTTATAAAAACGCAGTTGCATCCAATCCCAACCTGGCCGAAGTTGACTGGAAACCTAAAAAAGAGCATGGTCCAGACTTCGTTATTATTGGAGCGGCCAGATCTGGTACATCTTCATTATATATGTATCTGAGTCGTTATCCACAAATTATATCGCCTCATAAAAAAGAGTTAAATTTTTTCAGTAAATATTATAATCAAGGGATTGATTGGTATCTCGCTCATTTTCCATCCATTACCGACACTCCTAATTTCTTAGCTGGGGAAGCAAGCCCTAATTATTTTGACTGCACTGAATCTGCCCAACGGATGTTTCAGTGTTTTCCCAAGGTTAAGCTAATTGTTTTGTTGAGAAATCCCGTTGACCGCGCCATCTCTTGTTACTATCACAATTTTTATCATGGCCGAGAAAAGCGCAGTCTAGAAGATGCCCTAGCTCTAGAAAAGCAACGACTGGAAAGTTTAACCGAATCAGAGCTATTACAGATTGGGTATCGACACCCAAATAATTTGTTAGGAAGTCTTTACTTCTATAAGTTAAAACGATGGATGGAGATTTTTCCAAGAGAACAATTTTTAATAGTGAAGAGTGAAGACTTCTATAGCAATCCCAAGACTGTCATGAGTACCATCATTGAATTTTTGGGCTTATCTGATCAGAAGTTTTTTCAATACCCCAAATGCAATGGTAGGTCTTACACTCCCATTAGTCAAGACTTGAGACAAACCTTAAGTGACTTCTTTCGACCTCATAATCATAAGTTAGAAGAGTATTTGGGAATAACGTTTAATTGGGATTAGGCTGGTTTTGATTGGAATTTCATGGTTATGACAGAAAGGGAGCAGGGAGCAGGGAGTAGCGATGCAGCGCGGTCTTGGAGGTTTCCCCCATGAGCGACTGCATCAAGACGGGAGTAGGGAGTAGCGATGCAGCGCGGTCTTGGGGGTTCCCCCCATGAGCGACTGCATCAAGACGGGAGTAGGGAACAGGGAACAGGAAATAACCAATTTAAATTCAAATAAGCTTACCTGCGATCGCTCTTCAAAAAATGTTAAGTTATAAACTGTAGGATTTAGGTGATTATAGCAGTTTCTAAGGTAATGATATACACAGAATTTTTTCCCACTTCCCTGTTCCCTGTTCCCTGTTCCCTGTTCCCTGCTCCCTGCTCCCTAAAACCCAAAACTTTTTACCTCACCTAATTGAAAACCTTTATAATTCAGAGAATCACCATGGTTAAAACCACCTCCAAACTCACTTTTGAGGAATACCTGGAATATGATGATGGCACAGATAATCGTTATGAGCTGTTTGATGGGGAGTTAGTAGAATTGCCTCCTGAGAGTGAACCAAACAATTGGATGGTAATGTGGCTAAGGGATGAATTAGTCCAATTAGTTTACCGCCGTTTAATTAAGATGCACAATTGTGAATTACAAGTTCCAGGAAATCCTCAAAATCGCTATCCAGATTTAGTAGTAATTAGAGAAGAACATCTTCTCCAAACCGAAAAACGCCTAACTATCACCCTTGATATGCTTCCCCCACAGTTTGTGGCTGAAGTAGTTAGCCCCTACAAAAATCAAAGGGATGAAAACTACCGACGTGATTATGTAGAGAAAGTACAACAATACCAAGAAAGGGCTATTCCTGAATATTGGATTATTGACCCCCAAGAGCAGTTAGTAACTGTGCTGATATTAAACAATGGTAGTTATGAAAAACAAGAATTTCGGGGTAATGATCAGATTGTTTCCCAGACTTTCGGTGATTTTAAGTTTACAGCTTTACAGGTGATCAGTGCTAATTGATGGGGAAGTTATCAGCTATAGCAAAGGGAACAGGGAACAGGGAACAGGGAATAGGGAGCAGGGAGTAGGGAGCAGGGAGTAGGGAATATGGTATCAAACTTTTATCAATTATTACATTAATTGCTATATCAGCTTATGCGCTACGCGCACGCTACTTGAGGTGCTAGTAACTGTCAGCTTAAGCCCTACGCGCACGCTACGCGAACAGCAAAATATATCTAATCATGGGACGGGAAAAGCTTTTGAATAAAATAAGCTGACGGCTGACAGCTGACAGCTGACAGCTTATTTTATTCTCAAATTACCTCCCCAAAAAAAAATTATAAAAACCATTGACAAATAAAATCATAATCATTACAATAATTGATATAAACATTATTGAGGTTCTTAACCATGTCTCAAAACTTTATCCCGAATCAAAACAATAATTCTGATGAATCTAACCAAAAGAAACAACGTATTAAGTACATTAAGGGCTCTCCTGAAGGAGTCAGCAAAACTATTTACTCCCTTTCTGCACTCGGGTATGCAAAGGTTTCCGACTGGAGCCCTTTGCAGCCGACCGGTATTCCAGGGCAAGTAATTAGTTTTGCAACCAAGTATTCGACTTGGCGTTAATAGGTTAAATTTATGGGGGGTGGTTTCCCCCCCGGCAAAGGCTCCAGGCTGTTCGCGTAATGTGACCTTTGCCGAATAAAATAGGATCACATCCGGATTGATTCGGAAAGAGACATGACATAGTGTTTACTGAAATAGCCGTGGATATTATTTCTACGGCTATTTTTTTTGTAAGCATATGCTTACACCAGGGTACTTACCCCTTAAACAGTTACATTCAAGCTTAAGATTGACGGACTACTTGTATGTTCCCACTAGATACAGTTTCCGGTTTTGGACTGACCATAATGTCTATATTTTGACCTAATGCTACCAGAAAAGATAATAGTTTCTCCAAGGGGAAACCCTGCAAGCGACCATTTTTGAAATCTATGACTTTAGGAATATCAATTTTAAAAATTAGAGCAACCTCTGAATCAGATAACTGTCTCTCATCAAGAATATCGTAAATGACTGAAGCTAGTTTAACCTTAGCTAACTTTTATTCAGCATTACTAAATCCTAAATCATTAAAAATATTTCCTGAGCTTACAGTATAGTCTGACATGTTTATCTAGATCGTGGTGCTATCTAAAAAATAGCTTACGCTTCAAGTCAATCTTGATCTAAAATATCAGAAGTGAAAGGACAATTTTGGGGGAAACTAACAGATGGATAATTCCTCTTCACCTTCTTAAGTGGATATCTGTAGCAATCGGAAAAGACCGATTCAAGATAAGGATTAAGGCTAGGAGATTCAGACAACAGAAGATTAATCTGTTCTCTTTGTTCATCGATAGTATTTTCCCAGCCTCGATAATCAGGCTCTGAATCTACGTACTGCCTTTTTAGCAAATGTTCCATCAAAACCT
>NZ_JAAHHE010000157.1:0-14849 GCF_010692525.1 Moorena sp. SIO3B2 | reverse complement strand
AATCGGGAATCGGGAATCGGGAATCGGGAATCGGGAATCGGGAATCGGGAATCGGGAATCGGGAATCGGGAATCGGGAATCGGGAATCGGGAATCGGGAATCGGGAATCGGGAATCGGGAATCGGGAGCAGGGAACAAGGAGGTGTGGGAGGTATATTTGATTAATAGAATACTTTGGCAAGAGGTAATCATGAATAGTGAGAAAGGAAAACTCAGGGCAAAACTCAGCATTGTTGTAGGAATAATCACTGTTGTATTCGCAGCTGGAACATTTTTCCTAACTCGTTCTGATCTATCTAGCCTTAGCACTTCAACCGTGGCTGGGTTAGCTCTAATCAAGACAATGGTAAAGCAATCCGTCCCTTATGAGGTTGCTTTAAGCAATAATAAGCCCACTTTAATAGAATTTTACGCTGACTGGTGTACCACTTGTCAATCCATGGCTCCCATCCTGAACAAATTGCACCAACAGTATGGAGAAACCGTCAATTGGGTGATGCTAAATGTAGATGACCCCCAGTGGGCTAAACCCATTGAAAAATACCGAGTGACTGGTGTGCCTCAATTCACATTTCTAGACAGTAATCAGGAAGAGACAGAAATCCTAGTTGGCAAAATCCCTGAACCAATTATCACTAAAGTGCTGCAAGAGCTATTATCCTGAAAACAGGATTACCATAGGTGACAAGTTGCAGGTTAGAAAGTTGCAGGTTAGAAAGTTACAGGTTAGAAAGTTACAGGTTAGAAAGTTACAGGTTAGAAAGTTACAGGTTAGAAAGTTACAGGTTAGAAAGTTACAGGTTAGAAAGTTACAGGTTAGAAAGTTACAGCTTATTAAAGCTTAAACAAACCAACTTTAAAGCTTCAAGCCTTCAACCTTGGCCTTTGGCCACGCTACGCGAACAACCTTGGCCTTTGGCCACGCTACGCGAACAACCTTGGCCTTTGGCCACGCTACGCGAACAACCCTTCAACCAAACCACCTTCAAGCCTTCAACCTTGGCCTTTGGCCACGCTACGCGAACAACCTTGGCCTTTGGCCACGCTACGCGAACAACCCTTCAACCTTGGCCTTTGGCCACGCTACGCGAACAACCCTTCAACCTTAAATAATATCTGTCTAGAAAGCTGCTTTTAAGATACCGATATCAAAACTACGAGACATGACTGCACTAGTTAAGTCCGCACCACTAAGGTTAGCACCACTTAAATCTGCTCCCTGAAGGTTAGCACCACTCAAATCTGCTCCCTGAAGGTTAGCACCACTCAAATCTGCTTCACGCAAATCGGCTTTGTGTAAGTTAGTTTCAGTCAAATTTGCCTTGATTAAAGTAGCTGCAGTTAAGTCTATCCAACTGAGGTTAGCTCTAGTAAGGTTCGCTTCGGTAAGGTTAACGCCTTCTAAGATAGATACATAAAGCTGAGCAGCACTGAGATTTATCCCCTCAAGATCTACCCAACTCAACATTTGCTCACTCAGATTTATGCCCCGAAAATCCCGTTCTCCCCTAGCATATCGCTTCAGTAGTTCCTCAGGATTGGTTGTGGTAAGTTGGCTAGATGGACTAGTGTACAACAGCATAGATAACCTCAAACGTGATCTGGATTCGGTCTGGTGTTAGTGACAATTCCTTACAGATGGGAGATTGTATACAGACGCTAATATGGCCAGTATCGAAGTCTGATGTTAGCGATCGCGTTTACGGAATAGTTGAGTAATGTTTAATTTAGTAGACTATTAGTAGACTAATTTAGTACACCTTTAAGATTAAAAAAATGCTGTAAGCATTCAGGTCTCAGCTATCAGGTCTCAGCTATCAGGTCTCAGCTATCAGCTCTCAGCTATCAGCTCTCAGTAGTAGGGTGGGCAAATACCAAGCCAATCACAATTTAATCAGGAATTATGTCATTTGCCCACCCTACAATAACTATAGCTTTTGAATAAAATAAGCTGACGGCTGACAGCTGACGGCTGACAGCTGACGGCTGAATGGTTACAAAATACTAAATGTATAAATTAATACAGTATTAATTTAAATTAATGGTAGAGAGTTATGACGTTAAGGCATTTTGGTAAAAGCGATCGCTTAGTTTTAAAAAAGCGAAAAAAACCATAATTTAGGAAAAAGCTTGTGTTGATAAAATTGTTTTATACCAGGGTGTATTATATAGATAGAAGTACTAAATGTTGGGTAAAAACTATTCCTGATTACCTTATAGTTACTGAACCATTTTGTGTGCTACCAATCTTGACCAGTATGTTCACAAATAACCTAGGATTGCTATATGCTTGAGCATACCTTAAAATTTATTGGCTCGATTAAACTAGCTGTCCCTTTACTTAGTATGATTGTCGCTATCTTAATTGGGGCGACGTTTTACGAATCTCAGGTCGGGTCAACTACCGTGCAACAAGAGATTTACAAAAGTCCGTGGTTTGGGGCCTTAATGTTCCTACTAGCCCTCAACCTAGCGGTCTCAGCTCTGTATCGCTACCCCTGGCGAGGTGCGCGTAAAATCGGCTTTGCTTTGACCCATCTTGGTATCATCGTAATTATCGCTGGTTCAGCGGCTGTAATCCACTTAGGTGTAGAGGGCATGTTACCTTTGCGCACCGATATGGCTTCGAGCAATCAGATTCGGGTTGAAGGGGAATTGTTGGAAGTGATGACACCATCATCACAGTTGCAGCAGACTGATGTATTGATCAAGCCAGATGGTTCAGTCATCCCCAAGCAAATTGGTAAACTGTCTTTGGTAGGCTACAGCGACAATACCATCAAAACAGTCAGTTTTACGGAAGGGGCAACGGCAGATAATCTAGCAGTAGATAATCCAGCTGTGCGATTACGCTTGAAAAGCGATCGCATGGGGCAAACCCTAGAGCGCTATTTAGCTGTAGCCCCAGTAGCCTATAGCAAAGTAGGGATTGGGCCAGCTGAATTAGAAATCATTCAGGTCGAAACGGTAGCGACAGGAAAAGGAAAATCTCTGCTATCCCCTCCTGAACAACAAAACCTGAGTCCTTGGGGTAGCATCGAGGTAACGTCAAAAGAAACAGACAAGATAGATACAGAGATTATCGATATAAAACAAGCTCTGTCATCCCAAGCCCCAGACTCCTCAGTCAAAGTAATCGATTTTTGGCCGGATTTCCGACTAGACGCCAACAACCAACCGACCACGGCCTCCCAACAACTGAGAAATCCCGCAGTACAGTTGGAGGTATCCACACCAGAAGGGGTTGAACGCTGGTTTGTGTTTGGAAAGGAAAACTTTCCGCCAATTCGTTCAGTTGTATCAGGAAAACCCCTAGAAGGAATTGAGATTAGCTATAACATTCAACCCCAGGAATCAGAGGATTATTTCCGGGTAATCGTCACTCAATCAGGTCAGCTATTCTACGCTGCCCATTCCTCGAAAGGATTTAAATCTGGGACTTTAGAGGTTGGAAAAGCTGTCAGTCCCGGTTGGGCAGATTTCCAAATTACCCTAGACGAGTATATTCCCCATGGCAAAATCAATCGTGAGGTCATACCTGTATTTGACCCAAGCGCTAAGGGAGTACCAGCCTTATTAGTCAGCACCGAAACCGGAACCCAAACCTGGTTACCCTGGGGCGAACCGACTACGATTAACGAACCAACAGGAGAAATCTTTGCTGCCTTTAGTCCCAAACTCTTGCAACTGCCGTTTGCGATCGCATTAGAAGACTTCATCGTTGAACGCAATGAAGGCAGTGATTCCGTTGCCATGTGGACTAGCAAAATCAGGATCGAAGACCGAGATCACCATGTCATCTCCCACCGCAACGTTTGGATGAACCATCCCACCTGGTATCAAGGCTGGAAAATAGCCCAAGCTTCCTGGAATCCCGGTGACTTAAAACAATCAACCCTACAAATCAAGCGAGAACCAGCCTGGGTAACTGCCTTAACTTGGACAGGCTCTGGTCTAGTAATCAGTGGGATCACCATCATGTTCTATGGTCGAGGGGTAGCTAAAAAACTGCGCCGCCAGCCAGAGGAGTCCGGAGTTCCCTTGTATTATCATTCCCCCTAACATACTTTGTTCTAGTTCAGATTAGCTTTTACTTCTGTGTTCTGATGAAACCACTCCAACTCCTGATCGGACTCTGTCTCGGAATCGTAATCCTAATCATACCTCCAACCCAACTCCAACCATCACCCCTAGACCCCTTACAAACCCTAGCTGTCCAACTTGATGGGCGCAAAAAACCCTTAGACACCGTAGCCCGAGAAACCGTAGCCAAAATCCACGGTTCAACTAACTACCGCCTAGAAAACAATCAAACCCTCAACTATCTCCAAACCTACCTATCCCTATGGTTTAATAACCGAGACTGGAACCAAGAACCCTTCATTCTACTGACCTACCGCCCCCTCAAAGAAAAAATTGGTCTTGACCTAGAACGAAAATACTTCTCCTTCCGAGAATTAGTCAGTTCCAACCTAGGTGCCATCGTTCTGGAAGCCAATCAAAAACAAGCCGACAACATTGAGCTGACCAGAGACGAACGAGAAGCCCTCACCATAGAAGACAGACTAGCATTAATGTTACGCACGGTAGGTACTGATACGCTACCCCTAGTTCCCCATCCCAGCGATAGTAAAGGCACTTGGGTAAGCATACTTCAATCGCAACAGTATTACACCAACGAACAAATTACCCCTCTACAGCAAAGTTACCAAACACTCAAACAAGCCTATCGTTTAGACCCCCTACTGACTACTCTTGAGGTTGGGCAAGTTGCGGAAACACTACATCAGGAGTTAGCCGCTCTTAGCCCTGAAATTTACCCCAAGGATTCCGTGCTGCAACGGGAAGTTAACTTCTCTAGTTTTCGCCCCTTTAGTAAAGCCTGGAAAATTTATGCGATCGCATTACTAGTCCTGTTATTAGGATTATCCTTCAAACAATTCGACCTCTACTCAGGTGCAGTAGGAATTTTCCTGACAGGTCTTTTCATCCAAGGCTACGGATTTATCACCCGCATGGAAATTGCCGGACGTCCCCCAGTCACCAATATGTATGAATCCGTAGTGTGGGTTGGATTTGGGATTGCCGCCATCGCCCTAGTATTTGAGCTAATCTACCGAGCAAAATACTATCTGTTAGCCGCTGCTCCTTTATCAATCCTTTGTCTTCTTCTAGCAGACAGTCTTCCAGCCGTCCTAGATCCAAGTATTGCCCCCCTTGTACCAGTACTACGGGACAACTTCTGGCTCAGTATCCACGTTCCCACCATTACCCTCAGCTATGCTAGTTTTGCCTTAGCGATGGGATTAGGACATATTATTCTAGGACATTATCTACTTGCTCCCCAATCCTTTCAACGAATTTCCCACCTATCAAAATTTAACTATCGAGTCCTACAAATTGGTGTTTTACTGCTCACTACTGGCATTATTCTCGGTGGGATATGGGCTCACTTCTCCTGGGGTCGCTTCTGGGGTTGGGACCCCAAAGAAACCTGGGCGTTGATTGCCCTAATGTGTTACATAGTCCCCTTACATGGTCGTCTGGTAGGATGGTTAGCAGACTTTGGGATGGCAGTCATTAGTGTAGTTTGTTTTAATGCTGTGTTGATGGCTTGGTATGGCGTTAACTTTGTTCTCGGGACTGGTTTACACAGTTATGGATTTAGCACTGGTGGCTCAGAATTAATTGTCGGGACCCTCGTTGGTTTAGACTTATTATTTGTAGCAGCTGCCGCTACCAGACATAACCGTTGGTTGCTCTCTAAATCTAGTTAAAATCTAGTGAAACAGTTGAGTAAAAAGCAACCAGTTATGGCTAAAGATAATTAAAATTAATTAAAACTAACTAAAAATGCATAATACCAACTAATTAGGAAGAGATTATCAACCTAAGTTAGCTGGTCATATTTTCGATTAAAAATTCTTGGTTTGAGAGATAATATAATTAATTTTTGATTATGGTTTATTATTAAAATAAATCGTTTTCCACATAGAGGGATACTATGGATCGTCGTGAATTTATGGGCTGGTTTGGTGTTGGTGCATTGGCTACTTATCTACCAGTAGCATTAGCCGCCTGTAGTCCTGATAAAAGTCCGCCAAAAGCAACAGAAAAGAAAACTGCTAATATTGATAAGTCGGTGCGAGAGGATGGATTTAAAGCCGTTGGCACAGTGCAGGAGTTAGAAGAAAAAGGCAAAATTAGCGACAAGATAGCAGATATTCTAGTCGTGCGTAATCTGAGCAACAATAGTCTTGTTGCCGTGAACCCTAGGTGTACTCACCAAGGTTGTAGCGTGGATTGGAAGCAAGAGGACAAGATATTTGCCTGTCCTTGCCACGGTTCTAAATTTGATTTAGATGGCAAAGTAACGAAAGGACCTGCAGACAAACCATTGAAAAGCTATGAAACAAAGGAAGAAGATAATTTAGTTTTGGTAAAAGTAAGCTAGTCATTTAGGAGCAGGTTTGATATTGCAGCTGAAGTCCCCCTTTTTAAGGGGGATTTAGGGGGATCTGTTGGGTGCATCTCATTTTTGGTGTTTGACCCCGTGGTGCGTTACGGGGCAGACTTTCCCAAGGCTGGCTACGAGGCTGAAAATGACGGCGAGCCCCCCTAACGCACCCTACGCAACATTTACAAATATGAGATGCACCCGATCTGTTTGTACCTCATGGGAGATAGAATTGCTATAACTAACCTGCTCCTGCTCTTTTCCAATTCAAAAATTAAGGCTTTGTTAATTTAAAATGATGTCTTGATAAGTACCTGACTTCACTAAACGACCTTGATCGAGTAAATAGATACAATCACAATGTTCAATAGTAGAGAGACGGTGAGCAATAATAATCATCGTTTTAGTGCCATTCAAAGATTTAATTGCTTCATTAACCAAGTGTTCAGTTTCATTATCTAGTGCAGAAGTCGCCTCATCTAGGACTAAAATTTCCCTCTGATGGTAAAGTGCGCGAGCAATTCCTATCCGCTGCCGTTGACCACCAGATAAACGCACTCCCCGTTCACCAACAACAGATTTAACTCCCTCAGGTAATTGGTCAACAAACTCCGCAAGTTGAGCAGATTGGATAGCCTGATCTAATCGTTCTCGATCAATCAAATGCTTTGGAACACCAAAGGCAATATTTCCTTCGATTGTGTCATCTATGAGAAAAATCGACTGTGGGATGTAGCCAATTAAATTTTGCCAGGAACGCAGATTCTTATATATGGATTTACCTTTGTACCTAATCTCACCACTTTCAGGTGCTAAGAGACCTAAAATTACATCAACTAATGTTGTCTTACCTGAGCCTGATTTACCGACTAAAGCAATAGATTGACCTTTGTTGATAGTCAAGGATATGTTCATAATAGTAGGGTCTAAAACTTTGGGATATCGGTAGGTAATTCTATCAATTTCGATCTGATTATCCTGGTGTGATAGACTTCTATTAACGTCAATAGACTTTGCAAAATTACTGAATTGCTCTGAGGGAGTATTAGGCTTGGATAGGGGAGATAAATCTGATAAATATTTAGGTTCAAAAATTTCCTCTACTTCAATGTCTTCTAACTCTTTTAAATCCAAGTATATTTTATTAATCGAATAGCTGGCGTTTCGCATCAAAGCAATATTAGATGTTAAATGACTAAATGCTGGAATCATGCGCACGGAAGCCAAAGCGAAAATACCTAAAACTTCGATAATATTTTCTGTCCCAAGGTTAAAGACTAAGACTATAGATACAAAAGCTACTAAAAATGTCACTAAAATTGCTTCAATTATAATGCGAGGCAAAGCTTGGAAAGTATGAAATGATGTCATGCCATTAACCAGTTGATCGACTTGATCACTCATTTGCCTTTCAAAGTAAGATTCGCAACCAATGATGCGTGTTTCTTTTAATCCTCCAAGGCTATGATTGATGATGCGAATCATTTCCTCCTTAGATTGAGATACCTTTTTTCCCCATTCGGAAATTTTGTCTTTAAATTGGTAGATAATACCCAAGGGTATTAGTAAAATCAAGGCTAGAGTAATTGTTGCGATCGGATCGGTTATTATTAGTAAAATAACTAAAAACAATATAATAATAAAACTGGCTACGGTTTTTAGGAAAGGAATCATGAATTTGACACTAAAAACTCCAGATTCTTCCAAGACCGTGTTGATTAAAAAAGCCGTATTTTTCCTAATATGAAATGTGTAAGGTGCTACCAAGTAGGCATGGAGCAAATTTGAGGATAGTTCACCGTATTGAGTAAAGCTAAATTTAAAGATATATTTTTGAGCTTGGAAACTTAATAAGGATTTAGTCCAGAAGGCAACAATAATAATTAAACCTAGCAAGGCAATAAACTGAACTTCAGAAGTTAAACCTAACTTGACATAAACCCAATGCAGCCGAGAATTTAGTTCAATCAAAGTTGGGTTAGTAGCTAACCCCATAAATGGCCCGACAAGTCCAATACCTACAGTATCCAGGAGGGAGGTTAGTAAGATTAATAACAGAAGAGGGATTAGTCTGAGTTTTCTTTCTCCGAGAATGTATAAAAAATTTGACAAATAGCTAACCATTTGGTATTGAAATTATTAGGATGATAAATGAATAATTCAGTTTAAATCAGCTTTACGATGTCGTCAAAGATAAGAGGAAGGATTGAGATTTGGTCAAATCTAGACAATTGTCCTAGTCCGGTGCCATTGCCGAGCAGCATCAGGAGAAGCTGGACAATCTCAATTACTTGCACAAAGTCATTAAGCTCTCGAAGCTGAGCTAATGGCCAATTGCCTTGATTGAAGTAACCCTGATTAGACTGTTAGTATCTATAACGTCTATAAACCAGTTTTCAAAATCCAGAAGCCCACAAGCCCTGTTAGTGTCGGCATACTGTATAGGTTATAGTTCACAAACTATTTATAATTTATCTAGTTTCATTAGTTAGTTATTATTAAAACCCCAAAAACGAGTAATTGTATAGTTAAAAATAACAAGCAAGATCTTGTTCAATATAAAATGACTAAAATTACGATTTAATTGGATTTTTTTTATATACTACTATCCTGATCATTTAGGGTGTGTTTTATAGTATTTTTTCTGATCAAAATGCCGGTAATCAGGATAAAATTAAATGACAGGTCCGCGCTATCCACGCTCTCGGGTCTCTTTAGGGATGATGGTACTACCTTGCCCTTAGTGCTTACTTCACTTACCTAAAAATGCTCAAATGACCAATGAAGACTGGCTAGAAATCGGTAGAATTGTTTCCCCCCATGGGTTAAAAGGAGAGTTGCGAGTCTATCCAAGTTCTGACTTTCCCGAAAGGTTTGAGGAGCCAGGACAGCGCTGGTTAAAACCACCAGGGGATAATCCACCCCAACCTGTAGAATTACTCTGGGGGCGTTTTGTCCCTGGTAAAGCGTTATATGTTGTGCAGCTCAAAGGGGTAGACAACCGGGATCAGGCAGAGGCGTTGCGCGGTTATCAACTGTTGGTACCAACCAGCGATCGCCCAGAGTTAGAGGAAGATGAGTATCACATCTTAGACTTGATTGACCTTGAAGTCTTTAATCAACTCACCGGTGAAGCTGTGGGGGTAGTCGTAGATGTGATCCCAGCGGGTAATGACCTTTTGAAAGTCAAATTGCTATCTTCAGTGCAACCGCCCCCAACCCAGCCGGAAACTCCACCACCCACTCGAACTAGCAAGAAACGCCAAGCCAAAGGTAAGAAGGAACCACAGCCAGCAACGGTACTGATTCCCTTTGTAAAAGCGATCGCACCAGTGGTCGATCTCGAAAATGGTCGGATTGAGATTACGCCTCCTCCGGGTTTACTAGAATTGAAGCCTTGACCTGATCAATCATTGCTAGGTCATGTTTAATCGTATTAAAAGATAACGATTAATTATAACTAATTTATCATCCATAATCAACTTAGTACCTAAATGTTTAGTAATATTAAAATGAGTAAGTTAATTAAAGTTAACAAAAAGCTGTGTCTACACAAAAACTAATACCCTACCACAGGACGGAAAACCATGTTTGGAACTGGCAAGGTCACCAAATTGAATACACCGTAATGGGGACTGGTAAGCCTCTACTGTTGGTTCATGGTTTTGGGGCATCCATTGGACATTGGCGCAAGAATATTCCTGTCCTAGCCGCAGGGGGTTATCGAGTGTTTGCCATCGATCTGCTGGGATTTGGAGGTTCTGATAAACCTGCCTTGTCCTACACCGTAGAGTTGTGGCAACAACAAATAAAGGACTTTTGGGATACCTACATCAACGAACCTACCGTATTTATCGGTAACTCCATTGGTGCTCTGTTAAGTCTGATGGTGGTAACAAACTATCCTGAGATTGCTGCTGGTGGTGTCTTAATTAACTGTGCTGGTGGACTCAATCACCGCCCTGAAGAGCTAAATCTACCTTTGCGGTTGGTGATGGGAGCTTTCACCAGATTAGTGAACTCTGCAACCTTTGGACCGTTCCTGTTTAACCGTATCCGCCAGAAAAATCGCATCCGCAGCACCCTTCGTCAAGTCTACTGTGATTCAGATGCCATTACAGATGAACTTGTAGACTTAATCTACCAGCCTGCTTGTGATCCCGGGGCTCAAAAGGTATTTGCATCAGTTCTTACTGCTCCTCCTGGTCCTGGACCTAGTGAACTTTTACCTAAGTTACAAAGTCCTCTACTCATTCTTTGGGGAGAGGAAGACCCTTGGACACCGATTTCTGGTGCTACCATCTTCCAAAAGCAGAGTGATCAGGGTAAAGACGTAAAATTTGTAGGAATTCCTAACGCTGGTCACTGCCCTCATGACGAAAACCCAGAGTCCGTAAATTCACTGATTCTCGATTGGTTGTCATCTAGCTGGTGAAATAGAAAAGGAATTAATCAGGGTCAAGCACGTAAGTAAGAAGGGTAAACTTTAACATTTACGTAAGGATTCAGGTGTGGGGAGAAGGGATAAGAGAAGGAGCTTCGGGCAAGTGACCAGCAACAGCCATCAGAGCTTGCTCAAAGAAATCCATCACCGAACGTCCCTGAAAACGACAAGTTTGGACAACGGTGAGTAAATTAGCGGTCTGCTCGAATCGTTGGAGGGAACGAGAGCCACCACTAACCTTACGCTTAGTTACCGCCAAGCGTAGAGACCTTTCGGCACTTTTTATTATCCGGTGGGACTTGGGGATGGTCTAAAAAATACCACCATTGGGAGGCTTTCTCTTTGAGGGAGCGCAAAAGTTTCCCCGCTTCAGCCCCAGCAGCTGAACTCCAGGTTTGAACCGTTGTCTGTATCTTCGTTTTGAATTCTCTTACCCACTGATGGGTTACGGTGGAATCTCCAGTTTGTTGCCAGAGACGATAACAGCCTGCATGCTTCATCAATCAGTTCAACAAAGGCTTCTCCAATGGCTCGGTTGTGAAGTCCAGGTTGTTTGATTAACCTGAGAAAGTGACGGCGCAGATGGGCGCTTTCACTTCTGTTGATCCTTGACATCATAGCCATTGTAGACACTGTAATCATCCGTAATCAGAACCCCGTCATAGGTCTGTCCCAACTGGCTAATCAGTTCCCCTCGCGAGCGTGTATCTCCAGCATGAAATAGACAGAACTGGGGATGGCTCAGTACCCAGAGCCATTCTTTAATGCCCTTGACCGCCCACGGCGTTTCATCCACGTGCAGATTGGGTTGTTCAACAGCCACCCAGGTTCTCAGAGCCTCAACGCTCCCTTGGCTTGCCGTTGCTAGTCGTTGGTTGGTGTTCACCAACGTTCCCACTCCAATATTGATCCCACCGAGTTCCCACAACATCTGAAGTTGTTTGGAGTAAGGCAGATGTCCGTAGTTTCCCAGCCATCCGAGTAATCCTTGCAACCGCACGCCCAAATCTTGTCCAGGGATGAGCGAATCAGGCCACGGTACCGTAGCTCTTACCCCACATTCGATACACTGACAATAGTGGCGTTGATATTCTACGATTTCTATGGGTCGCTCCACCAGCTGAGCTACTTGTTGAGTTTCGACTTTGACCGAAGGGGTTTCCATCAGACTCCCACCGCAGGAAGGGCATTGCTGGGGACTAAGTATAACGAGCGCGGTCTACTCGTCCAAACCCTTTGCGGGTCTTTCCTTTGTGTCCAGGCTGCCCTCCGGGTTTCTTTTTGCCTGGACTCTCGGATTAATCCTGCAAGTCCTGCTTCTTTTCGGGCTTTTTGAGCAAGTCCCTTGATGGTGGTAGAGATGAGTTTTTCGAGTCTAGGTCTCGGCTGAGTTTTAGTCTTTCTATTTCTTCAACCAGGCTTTCGATCAGTGAGTGCTGTTGCTAATCGCAGTTTTTTTTGCTCCACTACCAGCTGCACCAGTTCTTCCTTGGACAACTGGTTATACTGAACTGTGTCTGGGGTTAGTGAGAAGCTACACATTCTTCTGATGATTCTCCAGCTCCATCCCGGACTTTGTCAAGCCCCTACCTGAATCCTTACACATTTACAGCTATTGATAATACTAGGCATTTTCCCTGTAAACCAAGATAATATTCCGTAAATTCACTGATTATAGATTGGCTTTTCTCTGGATATAAATAATAATAAGCGATATTTATCAAGCCATAGACAATCCTATCGTTGATTAGCCGTAAGCACATAGTTATTATGGCATCAACAGCTAGATTTTCGGTGCATAGATTGTTAGGACGAATTAATGTGAAGTAACCGAAATTGAGTGAGTATGAGCTATGTACGTGTTATTACTGATGACCGGAGCGGGAAGAGTTAATTTAACTGCTTCTTCAAGAGGTTTGAATGATTCAGATATTATTAATAAAGCGCTTGTCAGGGTCAGATTGCTTAAAGAACCAGCTAGGGTGGCTCTGAAATAAAAATCAGGTAAAGCTCCCGCAGTATTCCAGAGAACTTTTAAGTAAATTCACGGGAAGCTTTTTGAAATCTTGCTGATTCTTCAAGATTGTTTAAGTGGTTGTCGCGACGTCTTTATTGTCAAGAAATATCACAATTTAGAAGAAACCAAAATTGGCTTCCAAGTGTTACGAGTTTAACACGGAAGCTTTAACTCTTTGTTGCCAAGATAGGACTTACCCTATCAGGGGGTTCACCCCCCATTAATAAGTTGACTATATCACTTATCCTCTAATAAGAGTGTAAATGCAGAAGTTCTACAAAAATTCCTAGCAGGTAATTTATGCACAGGAGGAGATCATAATAATGACAATTGAAGAATTAGCCAAGGGCTATATGACAGCTCCAGCCTATGAAGCTCCTCTATCCTTAATTAGAGAGTTTCGTCAATTTGTGATTGACTTAGCAAAGGTAGAACTGCAAGGGGTCAATTTTGAGTACGTTGACTACCAACCCTACTTTAGAGGACCAGATCTATGTCTGAATGACATCAAAGCTGACTTTGAACAAGGAAATGTTAAAATCAGCGCCCAATATAATGAATCAGATCTACTAGGTAAGGACGTCAACTTAATTTACCGATGTATTCATGAAAGGCATCACGTTAAACTAGATGTGGACTTTGGCTGGGAAGGCGAGTGCGCGATTGCTGCTCACATTATGTCCTTTACAGACAACCTGTTGTTTAAGCAACTTCTCTTTAGTGAAGGGTTAGGGCAAGTGGCTGTGCGCCTGCATACAGGAGAATTTCCTGATTATCAAAAAGTAGTGCTTTTTGATGAAGAGGTTATACATTGTATGGAGAAGACAATGAAAAATGTCAGAAATATCCGATGCCAGAACCATTGATCGAACTGAAGGGAGTGAGCAAATCCTTTGGAAGCAATGTCATTTTGAATCAGTTGGATCTGAAAATTTATCAGGGTGATGCCCTAGTTATTATTGGTCCTTCTGGAACTGGCAAATCAACAATTCTTCGGATTATTGCTGGCTTACTACCTGCTGATGTTGGTGAAGTTTATGTTAAAGGGCAACGGCGCTCCGGTTTAATAGAAGATGCTCAAGACCCCATTGGCATTGGTATGGTATTTCAGCAGGCAGCTTTGTTTGACTCGCTGACGGTGGAAGAGAATGTGGGTTTCTTGCTTTACCAGCATTCTAAACTACCACATCATCGAATTAGGAAATTGGTCAATCAAAGCCTGGAGATGGTAGGGTTATCTGGTGTTGGAGACCGCTACCCAGCTGAGTTATCAGGAGGTATGCGCAAACGAGTCAGTTTTGCCCGTGCTATCATTTCTAATCCTGATCATCCCAGGGACAACCCAGAGGTGTTACTCTACGACGAACCAACCGCTGGACTTGACCCGATCGCCTCAACAGTGATTGAAGATTTAGTGCGCCAGATACAACGGGAAGAAAACGCTTGTAGTACTTACCTAATGGTTACCCATCAGGAGAGTACAATTCGCCGCACCGCTGACCGGGTTGTTTTCCTCTACAAAGGCAAAGTACAGTGGTCTGGCAGCGTTGGGGAGATAGATACCACAGATAATCCTCTAGTGCAGCAATTCTTTAGTGCCAGTACCACCGGTCCAATTCAAGTAATAGGTTGACTATAGGTCAAGAGACTGTTTTTATTTATGAATTTGGTTAGGTTCGTTGGCTGTAGGTTGAATGGCTTTAGGCATAACGGCTGTACGTTGAATGGCTCTAGGCTAAGCCGCTCTAATTACTAGTCAACGACCAGGACCTGTGTTATAGCACTACGCGCAAGTCAGAAGTTAGTGCGGCTTGTTCCTACTAGGAGCCTCTAGAAAATAGAGGGGTATGAGTAGGGGACTTCGCGAGGAATAAAAACCTCAAAAGTCTAACTGTCTAACGGATGCGGGTGAAAACCCCGCCCTTCAGGAG
>NZ_JAAHHE010000156.1:0-15028 GCF_010692525.1 Moorena sp. SIO3B2 | reverse complement strand
TGATAGCTGATAGCTGATAGCTGATAGCTGATAGCTGATAGCTGATAGCTGATAGCTGATAGCTGATAGCTGATAGCTGATAGCTGATAGCTGATAGCTGATAGCTGATAGCTGATAGCTGATAGCTCACTGCTTACCTTCAAGTTAGCGATAATTTTTAGCCTGAGTTTCAAACAAATGGGCATAAGTACCATCTAACTGCATCAGTTCCCCATGGGTACCGCTTTCTACAATTGAACCTTGGTCCATCACATAGATTCGGTCAGCCATTTTTACAGTAGATAAGCGATGGGTGATCAGAATAGCAGCTTGATCTTCGATCAGTTCGCGGAATTTCATAAACACCTCGTATTCTGCCTTAGGATCCATAGCAGAGGTAGGCTCATCTAATACAATAACCTGAGAGTCTCGTAGAAAAGCTCGTGCTAAGGCTATTTTCTGCCATTGACCAATACTAAGTTCTTCCCCTTGGTCAAATAATTTCCCCAGCATGGTATTATACCCTTGGGGTAAACTAGTGATAACGTCATCAGCACCAGAACGACGAGCAGCATCAATAATAGTTTCGTGATCTCGTGGCAAATCAATGTCCGCTAACCAGATATTTTCCTTAGCCGTAAAATTATATTTAGCGTAGTCTTGGAAAATCACACTGATTTGGCGGCGTAAGTCAGCTATTTTAAAATTGCGGATATCAATCCCATCAATGGTGATGCTGCCAGCGGTTGGATCGTACAAACGACACAAGAGTTTAATTAAGGTTGTTTTACCGGAACCGTTTTCTCCTACTAGGGCGATAGTTTCCCCTGGTCGCACTGTAAGGTTAATGTTTTTAAGTGCCTTACGAGTTGTAGTACCGTATTGGAAACTAACATGATCGAAAACAATACCACGGCTCATGGAGTGGGGAATTGGTTTGGGATAAGTTGGTTCAACAACGTTAGGTTTTAGATCCAGAAATTCGTAGAGGTTAGCTAAGAATAAATTATCTTCATAAAGACCAGATATACTAGTTAGTAACGCTCGAATATTATTTTGTCCCCGCTGCAACGCTTGGTGATACAGCACTAAATCTCCTAAGCGCAAATCTCCATGGACAGTTTGATAGACAATAAAGCCATAGACAGAAAAGATTAACATTCCTGCAACGGCTTGAGCACAAAAGTTAGCAAAGGATCGTCCAGTAGCAATGGCTACTTTTTCTTTATAAAGTTGCTCTCGGATGCGACGATACCAGTCAGTAAAGAAAACCCCTAAATCAAACAAGCGAATTTCTTTAGCAAACTGGTCTGAGGTTAGCATATAACCCAAATACATGGATTGCCGTTCCATGGGTGTTTTTTTGCGCTGCCAACGATAGATAACCCGAGAGTATTTTAGCCGCACCACCATCGCGGGCATGGCAGCAATAAATAAAATCCCAGCAATTCCCCAATGGAGGGAGAGTAATAAACTCACCATCGCCAACAAGGAAATACTATTTTGAGCTATCTGTGTGAGACGATTTAGGACTCGGGGCGGTCGGTAGGGCGCTTCTTGTTGAGCTCTTTGTAACGTATCGTAGTATCGGGCATTTTCGTAGTACTCCAAGTCAGCTTCTAGGGATTTATCATGAATAATCCCTTGCATGTAGTCAGTCACTCGCTGAGAATGAGCAGTATTGACTACTTCAGCTAAGGAGTTGCAAAGAGTAGTGACAAGTGTAACTGTACCGGCTAAGATTAGGAAAAGTAAAACATCACGAAAGACGGCTTGTTTATCAGCAGTAATGAATCCGTCAGTTACTGTATCAATTATTAGTTTGGTAAGATAAATTGATAGTAGAGGTAATATCCCCTGAACCAGCAAAAGTCCTACGCGAGCTCCTGTCCAAAAGGGACTGCTTTGCCAGACTAGACGCAGTGCAGGCAAAAGGCGTAATGTTTGCTGGATTTTTGTTCTTAAGGTTTTGCCTGCTCCCATTTTTTGTGTTAAGGTTTAGTTGGTTAAAGGTTGAAGGTTAGTTGGTTAAAGGTTGAAGGTTAGTTGGTTAAAGGTTGAAGGTTAGTTGGTTAAAGGTTGAAGGTTAGTTGGTTGAAGGTTAGTTGGTTGAAGGTTGAAGGTTAGTTGGTTGAAGGTTAGTTGGTTGAAGGTTGAAGGTTGAAGGTTAGTTGGTTGAAGGTTAGTTGGTTGAAGGTTGAAGGTTAGTTGGTTTAAGGTTGAAGGTTAGTTGGGTTAAGGTTACTTGGTAAAAGGCGTGAAGCTTTACTAGACCTCTTATAAAAGTATTGTCTTCATGCAGTCGTGAAGGTAAGAAACCACGCCAGTGCTGATCTGATTCCCTATCTCCCCATCTCCCTATCTCCCCATCTCTCCACACTTCCCACACTTCCCTCTCTTGTGCTATTCCCTGTTCCCGACTTCTGCAAGAACTTTAGTGTTGAGGGTATGGTTTTTACTACGATCAGAAGTAGTTAATTCTTCGATATCTTTCTCCACCAAGGCCACTAGATCAGGAAGTTCCATCAGATTAGGCTTTCTGGTGAAGCGACAGATAGATACAGTCTTAATCAGACTGGCGCACTGACGCAGATGAGTACTAACACAGTCTGGAGCAATTAGCACATCTACATCACGGCTATGACGGACTACTTCAGGGAAAGCTTGTTGAGGCGTTAGCTTGGTAATCTGATGTTGGTCTCCTTTGGCCAATACATAGAGCCGCTTCAGGGGTACAGCAGTGCGTTGAAACCCATCAGTGAATGTGTAGGAAAGCTTTGGTGCGTTTGGGTAAAGAGGAGGTAAGTTATTAGAATTGTGTCCTAGAGAATCTGCTGCTGATGGCCAAAGTTTAATCTGAGGAAAGCTAGGAATAATCAAAGGATAACCGTCATCAAGGTTGACAGGCATGACATCATCAGTTATAATCTGATAACCTTTACCATGAAAGGCTCCTGCTAAGGTGGATTTACCCCAGCCTGACCCACCCATGAATGCGATCGCTTGATTGTTGACCACAATGCTGCTAGCATGGAGTACTAGCAATCCGCGCTGTCGCAGCACCACAGACATACAAGCTCCAAGGATGTTAGGGCTGAGCTTAGAGTTGTCCGCTCCTGTCACAGGTTCGATAGTAATCTCTCGCCCATCTTCAATCAAAACCTTTGCTTTGCCATGCAATTCCCCAACAACACGGTTGCTCCAATTAGCTGTTTCTGGAGGAAGATGACTCAATTTCCCGAAACGTATGATCACATCAGGGGATCCATCAGACTCGATCAGCTCGAGTAAGGGAATCTCTGAGTGAATACAAAGGTTGTAGGCCGTATAGATGTACATAATTGATACTTAGGAGCAGGTTAAACTTGATCGGAGAACTTGATAGCAGAAAAGGCATCCCCTCACTCTAGCCAAGACCCTTCTGCTGAGTCAGTGTTGCAGGACTAACGAGTTGGGGATTCCTAGGCAACCTAAGTGGGAGTTGCCTAGGGATGATCTTGCTAGTAGTAGATAATTTAGTAGTAGATAATTTAGTAGTAAATAATGCCTTTGTCGCCCTTGGTGATAGCTCTACTAATATTCAGTACTTACCATCACCAGTGCTAATCGTATTACTGTAGTTTGAACGGATCACAATTATTATTGTTATCGCAGTTTAGGCTGCTTGAGCCATCTGATTCAGCTTGGGGATTAGCCACATCACCATTGAAAATCAGGACATCTGCAATCCGAGTATGCCCAGTGATTTGGGTTAGCTCCTCAATGGTGCCGTGAACCATAATCTCTGGTGTAGCGTAGCTCTTTTCCATGGTGTTTTCCTTTTGCTGACGGTAGCTTCAGGTAGTCACACCCTGATTTTAACTATTGATTAGTCGGCGTTGCTGATTCTGGGTATGGTTTTGCCCCCCTAGCCCCCCAAGCGAGGGATTGCTCGCTTGGGGGGAACAAAACTATCAAAGTCCCCCAGAATTGGGGGATTTAGGGGGCTTCAATAAAACCAAATGATCGCGCATTCATTCCTTAATTCAGCAACGCCGATTAGTCAGCATCACTAGTAGTAATCGTGTTACTGACGGTCTTCTAGTTTGAACGGATCACAATTACCATTATTGCAGTCTAGGCTGATTGAGTCGTTTGATTCAGCTGCGGGATTAGCCAAATCACCATTGAAAATCAGCACATCTGAAATCCGATCAGGTCCATTGATTTCGGTGAGCTCCTCAATAGAACCGTGAACAATCATCTCTGGAGTAGTGTAGGTTTTTACCATGGTGTTACTTTCCTTGTAATTTTTGTAGTTTAAGGTAGTTACACCCTGAATTAAACTATTGATTACTCATCATCAGTAGTAATCCTGTTAAGGTAGTTGGAACGGATCACAATTACCATTGTTATCGCAGTCTAGGCTGCTTGAGTCATCTGATTGAGCCTGGGGATTATTCAAATCACCATTGAAAATCAGGACATCTGCCATTCGATCAGGTCCACTGATTTCGGTCAGCTCTTCAATAGAACCGTGAACAATCATTTCTGGTGTAGTGTAGGTTTTTAGCATGGTGTTAATTTCGTTGTACTTATTGTGGGTTTAAGGTAGTCACACCCTGAGTTAAACTATTAATTACTCACTAATTACTCACTATCACCAGTAGTAATCCTGTTACGGTAGTTTGAACGGATCACAATTACCATTGTTATCGCAGTCTAGGCTGCTTGAGTCATCTGATTCAGCCGCAGGATTAGCCAAATCACCATTGAAAATCAGGACATCTGCAATCCGATCAGGCCCATTGATTTCGGTGAGCTCCTCAATAGAACCGTGAACAATCATCTCTGGTGTAGTGTAAGTTTTTAGCATGGTTTTACTTTCCTTTTGCTGATAGTAGTTTACGGTAGTTACAGCCTGAATTGGACTTACGGTGTTTCAAAGGTTGTGCCCAAACCACAATCCCAAGCAGATTCCCTGCCAAGTTAGACTTAGGGTGTCGCTTGGGTGCGGTCAAGCCACAAGGCCAAGATGATTCCCTGCCAGACTGTCATGCAGTCTTTTTCTCGCACCCTGCCTCCTGAGGTCATGCGTCGATGAACTTGTCTCAGAAAGTCTGTGTCAACGTACCCTTCAATGAGTTCAAGCTTATTCAAGATCACGTCGTCGAACACCTGACGATTTAGGGTGAGCAGACCGTGAATAAAGTTTGGACCCATATGGGCTTTGCCTCCTCGCCACTGGACAGCTTTTGGTAAAATATCTGCCATCCCACGGCGCAACACCATCCGACTCCATCCCTGGTAGAGTTTCTGCTCGGAAGGCAGTGCTAGACAGAATTCAAGTAACCGCTTATCCATAAAGGGATGACGAGCTTCGAGGGAAAATGCAGCATTGTAGCGGTCGAGCTGCTCTAGAATTAGGGGAAATATACCTTGGGTTAGATTACGCCAGTGGTCTTCTCTGACTGTAAGTGATGGTTGATCTGACTTGTCCAATGCTTGAATACGCTGATCAATACCAATGCGCTCAGCAAAGTTGCGGTTAACCAGAGGTGAAACAGAACTAGCTGACTTGTCTTGTCTGCGCCACTTTCGCCAAAGTTGGTTGATTGCTTCCGGAACTAACGCCTTGAGTCCATGATTGAGCAACAGGTGCTTACGGGAGATGCCAAAACGCTTGTGAATCTGATGTACAGCTTTTCCAAAGGCAATCCAGCGAAACTGCTTCGCCAGTGTTTTTAGGTGTAGGATACTGTAGTGTTTAAGCAAGCCTTGGGGTGAGTTACCAAAATGTTCAGAAAATGCTTCAGCTTCCTGGACAAAGGTTTCCCACTGTCCTTGATGGGCTAATTCTGTCAATCTAGACACACCATGAAACACGACATTATCGCCATCGAGACCATCTAAAACAATTCGCATCCCTGCTTGCTGAGCAGCTTGATTCAGTCGCCAAGGATAATGATGACTTGGGCCAAGTAAGGCTTCGTCTTCATACTCCCAAATTTCGTCAACGTCTGACAGCGGACCAAACTGATCAGCATGGACATAGTGGGGAATAAGTCCACCCTGTTCTAAAACCGCATTGATGAAGGGACGTTCATCACATTCCGTGACTTTGTCAAAAATGTTGGAGAAGCTGTGCAATTGAGCATCTCCTGTTTCAGCCAGTAGTTTCCTGGCTACACAAGTGATTGAGGAAGAATCTAATCCACCGCTCAAGTGAGAACCAATGGCAAAAGCACTACGGAGACGACAACGAACTGCTTCGGTAAAGATGTCACGAAATGCTTCAGCATAGGCTTCGTCAGAGTCTAATATTAGCTCACGATTGGGGTCTAGAGACCAGTAACAGTTTAGCTCTATTCCTGACTGACTAACGACCATGGTGTGAGCAGGAGGAAGCCGCAGAATCTCGTCATAGGTGGTGATGACTTTGTCTTCCATCATCAGGGCGACATAGTCAGCCATCCTGACTTCGTTAAGACGCTTTGGCACGAAGGGTAAACAGAAGAGTGCTTTGATTTCAGAGGCAAAAATAAACCCTTGACCGGATTGGTGATAGTAATAGAAAGGCTTAACCCCAACATGGTCTCTAGCACAGAAGAGGATCTGCTTGTGCTTATCCCAGATAGCGAAGGCAAAGTCACCTAATAGTTTTTCTGGACACTGCTCTCCCCATTTTTCATAAGCGGCTAATATCAGTTGGCTATCGGTAATTTTTTCTGCTGGACGGTCGTTCAACTCTAGAGCAACAATCAGTTCTTCTCGATTATCAATCCGAGCATCAGCAGTAATCACTAAATTTTTGGAGTGATTAACTAAAGGTAACTTTTCCAGCAGCGATTCAGGAGTAGTCCAAAGCATCCGATGACCGAGACCAACAGACCCCTCGCACCAGATATCTGCTCCGTCTGGTCCCCGGTGGGCAAGGATATCTAACATTTGCCCAATATTTTCCCGGTCTATTGGTTCTTGGTTGAGGTAGTAAATCCCTACAATGCCACTCATAGTTTGCCTCCTTTAAACGATGGTAGTGGAGTAAACCGTGAAAGGTCTCTGAGATAGCCGATCACAACCTGTCCTTGGTTTTCCACCCATGCATGAGCTTCTAATTTTCCTCCCTCCCCTTTGGCAACACCAATTCTGAGTTGAGGGGAGTAACCACAGCGACTCATTAGTACTTGTGTGGTTAATGCTCTAGCTAAACACTTAACACCACCTGGCATGTAGCGACTGCTGAGATTAACAGCTCCGACAATTTTGCTTAGGTTAGTTTGGTTTACGCTTTGAGCTTGAGGTGATGGCTGACTGATTTTTGCTACCAGTTGCCGCAATCTGTGAAATGGTAGTAACCATAGCCCTAGTCTGATTAATCCTAGTAAAATGAACGTGTTAATCACAAGTTGACGTTCTCTACTAGTAAGGCGCAAGAACTTACGCAACCGCTTCATCTTTTACCTCAATTAGCCCAACTGCTGCGAATTCTTGGAGTAATGCCAACAGATCGCGATCGCATTTTTCTGGCTCAACTTCGTACTCTGCTAGCAGTGCATTGCGAATTTCATCTAAAGTTTTCGGTTCCTGGATCAGATTCCAGATGCTAGCACCTACGGTATTCAAGCCATAGTAAACTCCCGACTTCATATCGAGGATGATTGCCTCTCCTCCAATATCAGAAGATAGTTGCTCTTGAGCTGCTACTACAATTGAATATTTTGAGATAGTACAATCCAAACTCATAATTTTTTATTCTCCAAGTAATTATTGCTGTTCTATAAAACTAGTGAGGTAATTATCTGGGCTTATAATTAATGGATTGAGAGTAATTACCCAAATTACTATCGTTGATTAGCCCTGAATGTTGTTACTTTTAGTAAAGTCATGGTATAGTAAATACATAAGTTGATTAGTTTGAGGAGTTAGTGGTGAGCTAGTTGCTCTAGTATTGCTTTATCTAGTATTGATCGATAAGCGCGTTTATAAACGAGTTGTGAAAATTCATAACCCCAAAATCATTGCTAGTGCGGTCATACTGCTCCCGTGATAGTTCGCAACCTATTTATAATTGCTATAAGCAAATAGGCATTTAAATTTCAGCTCGATCCACTTGTGCAAAAGCCGGTCCACCATCTCCCCATTTGGACCTATTCCTATCAGCCCAGATTCACAATTTAAATGTATAAATATTGTGTGAATAGTTTGTGAATATTGGTATTTATAGCAGAAGTCAGAAGTCAAACTCTTGCGCTTACTTAGGTTTGAGACTTTTGTCATGTCCTAACTGCCCGGGCGACTGCTATATAAGATTGAATTACAGCATTTATACTGTTATGAAGAAGTCAGAATTGATAGGGAGTAATACTATTTAAAATTTAAGTTTTTTGATTTAATTTAACTGTAGCCTAATTCATCCAATAGTTAAACTAATTGTCGGAGATATTAATAAAACTTTAATTCTTTATTGAATTAATAAAAAAAGAGAGCAAACTCTGTAAATTATCCCCTTGATGATGTAAACAGTAAAACTATTTTATGGGATAAAAGTAAATTTACAAGGTTGGAGGTGGAGTTAAAGAGCGATCGCATTTTAATCCGATAGACAATCCCCCACACATTTGGAGCAATCTTTTGTAACATTGGTTCACAGCCACCGAAATCAGCTGATGATAAATTCATAATTAACTCTAATTAACTCTTTGTTGTCATCACTTTAATTTTTCCTTGCCTTCAATTAAATGTTCTCTCCCTTCCAAGTAAATTCCGGACAGTTTTTCAGAAAAACTTTTGCTGCTATATAAGGTCAGGATAAGGGCAGTGAAGCTAACAGCCTATGGGCTACGCCCACGCTACGCCAACAGCTCAGGGCGTTTTTATCTGGGTTGTAAACACCTTATGGCAGGAATTGGCTTGCATTTAAGAGGCAAAAGGCAAGATGGGAAAGAGATACAGAGTTTTATTGGACAAGAAAACAAGACCATACAAATTTACATCTCATTTGGAAATGCTATAACAGTCTTTAGCTTTGAGCTAGTGTTCTGGTAGCTGCAGTGGTAAATAAAAACAGCAAGTAGGAGCGCACGCCGTGCGCCCCTATCATATAAGTGGGTTTGGTGACCAGTTTTGTGTCAGTCTTGACCCAGTGATACCGGAATACAACCGAAATACCACCACCATACCATTGAACGGTAACAGTATCAATCCGATCGACTGTCTCCAAACCTGTCCAACAGTTCCTGACGGGACAAGTTGGACAGGTTAAGCAGCACCTGAGTACGCTCTGTGATCGGCAACTGCATCAAAGGCTCAATGGTTCGGGATAATTCGAGATCAACAGTGCCAAATCGCCCTGCTAGTAGATTTTCCACCATCAGGCGCTGTCCCTCTAAATTTCCTTGTTCCTTGCCTTGTTCCCGGCCTTGCTCTAAGGTTTCTTCCCGCCAACGCAAATAAGCTGGTGATAAATTCATAATTAACTCCCTGTCGTCTTCAGTTAAATCTTCACTTTCTCCTATTTTGTCTATTTTGATGCGCCAGTTAGCCAGAATCTCTAAGATGTTACGTCGTTTTGGGTGTCGATCAGGCAGTGCCAGCAACTCATTAATGGCTTGCGCTTGAGTGCGATCGCGTCCCAAAATTCTTAACCACAGGGTTTCTTCGGTAACAGGTAGCTGGTTAATGGCCACCAGGGCTGTGTTGAACCACTCAGGCAAAAAGTAAACTCCTTTGACCCAATTACCGGAATTATCAAGTTTTGCACCAAACCCGTTCAACAGCTGGCCTGAACAGGAAGGGGACAAAATCCATAAACAGGGCAAATCGGTTTCACTGATCAGGTTTTTCTCTCGTCGTGCCTTCCGCTGTAGGTCACTGTAGAGGGCAAACAACTTCAACAGGCAATTGCGCACTGCCATGATTCCTGTAGCATTGCGGAACGGTTCCAATAAACAGGCGGTTGATGCCATCTGACCGAGCAATCCAATTTCCTGGGGTGCTGTGGATTCAGAAGCTGTTGGTAGAAACCAAATATCCACTTGACGCACTTCACTGGTTAGTTCTCGGCTGACTTCTACCTGACCGTGAGCTGTTAACAACTCCGTTAGATACTGTTTGGCAAATTGATCATGAGGCTGTCGGGTCATTAATCCTAACTCTTTGGGGTTGGTGTTAGTAGCCTTTCACAGCTGGTCTGGCCAAAAACAGATCCATATGATCTTGACATTTGAGACCAAAACCCCTTTACCCAAGCTAGGGACTCTTGGCTTGCGCCCCTACAAACAAAATGATGTCTCAATCTGCCGTACAGCGGTAAGGGCAGAATAACTGACCCCAGCTGTTCCTTCTCCTGGATGAGTGGAGTCTCCTACTAACCACAGACTTTTGCAGGGTGTGCGAGTGGCAAAGCCAAAGGGCCCAAAGGTGGGTATCCGTTGCCCTATCCCTCCGACAATGCCTTGTTCTCTGGCAGTATAACGGGCAAAGGTGCGAGGGGTTGCTGCTTCTTGGTGAATGATGGTCTCTGGTGTTAAATCAAAGTATTGACTAAGACGTGCGATCGCATTTTCTGTATACTCTTCCTTTAACCGGTCATAGTCTTGCTTGGACCCCCGCCACCACATGGCAGCATCGGTAAAGGATGAGGCAGTAATCGTTGCTTTTCCCTCTGGTGCTCGTCCATCTCCTGGCTTACTAACCGAAATAAACAAGGAATTATTCTCGCCAATTGGTCCATCGTAGTCATAGAGAAACTGAAGATGGGGAGGACAACCATCAGGAATTGCACGTTTATCTACCCCAAGATAGATGACAAACGCACCGGATGGTGAAGGTAATTTATCGACTCGATATTTATAGCCTGCCATCGAGTAGCCTGCCATCGAGGTTCCATTGAAGCTCTGTAGATTATTACCTAATAATTTGACTAGGTTTTGCACCGTAACATTGGCAACTACCTCATCCGCTGGTTCTGTCCAAACTTCCCCTGTTTTCTGATTGCGAATCGAAACACCAGTAGCTTTACCAGCTGATGTTTCGATCTGTTCAACGGTGTGGCGCATTAGTAGCTTACCCCCCCATTTTTCCAGGGCTTCTACTAAGCGATCGCTTAACACCTGCATACTACCTTGGAGATGAAATAACCCTTGGGGTTCCTGGGAAACTCCTAAGGCTGTTGCTGCATACAACAGTGCTGTCTGATCAACATCGACTTGGGAATAAAGCTTCAGCTGCAAATCCAGAAAGGTTTTCAGACGCTTATTCCCATATAAGCCATATCCTCGCAACCCATCGGCTACGGTCATGAAGGTAAAAGGTAGGGTAATTAAGGTATCAGGACGCACTGCTGAGGTTAATTGCCACAAGTCCCATAAATTACGAGGTGGTAGCACTGGGTCACGGGATTGGAACTTCCAACTGGCATTGAATAAGGTTGCCATCAGTTGCCAGAAGGGTTCACTACCGGGAAACTGGCGTTCTCGTTCTCTTTTCCATTGCTCCGGGTTCCGCCAGATGTTAATTGGTTCGGTTTCACCGGGAAGAAATACCGCACAAGCAGGGTCACAGGGGGTAGCGGCTGGCAGGTCTACTTCCAGTTCATCAAAGATGCGTTTGTGAATGCCACCAGGTTCTAAGCCAGCTACCTGGGTCGCACCAACATCGAAGGTAAAGCCCCGACGTTTAAAGGTGGAGGCGCATCCTCCTGGTACTAGGGCTTGGTCTAGTATTACCACACGGTAGCCTCGGCGAGCAAGGAGTGCTCCAGCGGTTAGTCCACCAATTCCTGCACCGATTACTACTACTTTTTTCTGGTCTTTTTTCTGCGGGAATTCTTTATTGGTGTATTCTACCTTACCTTTACCGCCCTGAGTGCTTACCATGGTGGTTTATTTGCATTTCTTAATGTTTCTTATCATAATTCTACCTTGAGCCATGGCGTTTGGGAGTGGGGAATCGGGAGATGGGGAGATGGGGAGTTGGGGAGATAAGGAGATGGGGAGATAGGAAGTGTGGTGTTATCGTGGCTAATCCTGATTCGCGATTCGCGATTCGCGATTCGCGATTCCCGATTCCCGATATCAAAAACGCGATATCAAACGGAAAGATTACTATGAATAAATAGTGGTCAATCAGTGATTAATTTAATGACTTCCAGTTTGCTCAATACTCCCTGCCTCAATGCTCCCACTGTTGAAAAGCTACCGAATGGGTTAACCATTGTGGCGGAGCAGATGCCTGTTGAAGCTGTGAATCTGAATGTTTGGATTAATGTCGGTTCCGCAATGGAATCGGATCAGATTAATGGTATGGCTCATTTTCTGGAGCATATGGTGTTTAAGGGCACACCAAAATTGCAAAGTGGTGAGTTTGAGCGGCTGATTGAGCAACGGGGTGCCGTAACTAATGCGGCTACAAGTCAGGATTACACTCACTATTACATCACTACAGCTCCTAAAGATTTTGCCGAGCTTGCACCATTACAGCTAGAGGTGGTACTCAATCCTAGTATTCCTGACCATGGCTTTGAAAAGGAGCGAATGGTAGTTTTGGAAGAAATTCGCCGTTCCCAGGATAATCCCCGCCGCCGCACCCATAGATGGGCAATGGAGACTACTTTTGACCAGTTACCCTATCGACGTCCTGTGCTCGGACCTGCCTCGGTGATTGAACAACTCCAGCCTCAGCAGATGCGTGACTTTCATGGTAGGTGGTATCAACCAGGGTCTATGACTGCGGCAGTGGTGGGGAATTTGCCAGTTACGGAATTAATTGAAATTGTCAGCAATGGATTTAGTCAAGCACAGCCAAGGACGATAGAAGATAGAACAAACCTTACCCCAGAACCAGCTTTCGAGAACATTGTCCGTCGGGAGTATGTGGATGAGTCTTTACAACAAGCGCGGCTGGTGATGGTGTGGCGGGTGCCTGGTATACCTGAGTTGAAGGAAACCTATGCTTTGGATGTGCTAGCAGGAATTTTAGGACGAGGTCGTATGTCCAGGCTGTTTAGGGATTTGCGAGAAGAACGGCAACTGGTTACTCAAATTGGGGTTAGTAATATCACTCAGCGGCTGCAAGGGGTGTTTTATATTTCTGCTAAACTGCCAGCTGAGAATTTGGCAGAGGTGGAGAATGCGATCGCAAACCATATCCATCGCTGTCAGACAGAATTGGTATCAGACTCAGAGATTGCTCGGATTCGTACCAAAGTGGCCAATCAGTTTATCTTTAGTAATGAAAAACCAAGTGCTCGCAGCAATTTATATGGTTACTATTACTCCCAAGTCGGGGATTTAGAACCAGCACTGAATTACCCTAGTCATATTAAATCAGTTAGTGCTGTTGATATCCAAAAGGCTGCACAGCAGTATCTGTCTCCCCATGCTTATGGTATTGTGATCGCAAAGGGAACAGGGAACAGGGAGTAGGGAATAGACTAAGATGTGGAAAGAAATTGCTGACCAGATAAGCCAAGTCACTCGTGAAACCTTTGAGATTAACCAGCGCCAATCTGTTGGTGGTGGCTGTATTAATCAGGGTTATGCTCTGGTCGGTAAGACTAATAAGTATTTTGTTAAACTCAATTCTGCCTCTGCTGTCTATATGTTTGAGGCCGAAGCCCTCGGTCTAAAGCAGATGGTGGCAACTCAGACTATCCGAATCCCCAAACCAATTTGCTATGGTACTGCCGTGGATTGTTCTTATATTGTTTTGGAGTGGCTAGACCTTGGTGGCGGTAACAGTACCGAGTCTTGGGTAAAAATGGGACATCAGTTAGCAGCCATGCATCAGGCTGCTACTCCCCAAGCTTCAACCGAGATGGGTAAGTTTGGTTGGAATCAAAATAATACTATTGGTTCGACACCACAAGTTAATCAATGGATGTCGGATTGGGTAGAGTTTTTTGTAGAGTATCGCCTGGGTTATCAGTTTCAGCTAGCACGGCGTCGCAGTGGTCATTTCCCGAAACAAGACCAATTACTGGCAATAGTTCCTAAATTACTGGATCATCAGCCTCAACCTTCCTTAGTACACGGTGATTTATGGGGTGGTAATGCGGCTATTACCATGTCGGGAGAACCAGTAATTTTTGACCCTGCTACTTATGTAGGCGATCGCGAAGTTGATATTGCGATGACCGAATTGTTTGGTGGTTTCCCAGCAGCATTTGATCGAGGCTATAACGAGGTGTGGCCTTTAGAGCAAGGTTACAAACGGCGGAAAAACCTCTATAACCTTTACCACATCCTCAATCACTTTAATCTCTTTGGTAGTGGTTATGAATCCCAAGCTAACCGGATGATTGATCAGATTTTGAGGGATTAATTCTAATTAATTTGGCTCTCAATAATCTCCTCAATCATTGCTTCTAATTCACCCATAGGAAGATTGAGGTCATCGAGTGTTACCTGAAATTGGACATAACGTTCATCTAGATCGAATGTTTCTTCTAGAAAACCCCCAAATCCACGGGCTCGTTTATCTATTTCTAAGAAAACTTCTAAGTCTTCTGAGTAGAGAGAAAAAATGATTTCCAATTCATCCAAGCTACCCTGATACTTACCCATGGGACGAAACTCGAACTCTTGGACGAATGGATATCTACCCCCGAAGTGAGTATTATACTGACAATCGACTTCATGAAGTTGAAATCCTAGGTTTTCTAATGCATCAAACACCGCTTGCATTAACGGGTGTGGATGTACCTCAATGTAATCGGTGTCTTTCGGGTCAACGGCAATGGGAATATCTAAGCCAGTACGTAAATATACTGGTTGGCTGGTTAATGTCAGTGGTGTTTCCTCAGGGAGGGGAAACGAAAATGGAATAACTATTTCCTCTTTTGCCTCCAAGTTGAAGCGTTCCGAGAGGCGATATTGCATTAATATGCATTCCTCTGTGATTGAGGTATCTTCTTCTTCCCGCAAGTATTCGGTAACTAGATATAGTTGTTTCAATTAAGGATAAGACGGTGATGAGGTAAAATGAAAAGGGTATATTTTCAATAACTGACAGCAATGCCATACAGTCTAGATTTCAGAAAAAAAGTAATAAACTATATAGAAAAAGG
>NZ_JAAHHE010000155.1:0-15050 GCF_010692525.1 Moorena sp. SIO3B2 | reverse complement strand
TTGGTCATTTCCCTTCTTGATCGCTTCTCGTTCAGCCTTGAGTTGCATCAGCTTGACCACAACTGGGGAAGGATTTTGCTGCTGTTGTTCTAGCATTTTACGACCATGGTCTAACCAATTAGTCAGGTAAGTACTCACAGTTTCTTGGTTATGCAGATAATACAGAATCGTAGCATAAATTTGCTCTAGTTCCAGGGTTGGATAACTTTGGTAAATTTCTTCAGGAGTACGCTGACGATGGATGAAATCATAGAGGATGGTTTCAATTCCTACTCTTGTGCCTCTGACTCGGATATCATTAGGGGCAAGAAATACAAAATAATCTTCCAGTTGCATGATTGGTCTGAGAACTCTGTTGCTATCTTGATCCTACACAAGAAGCAAGATTACACATTTGGTAGGGTGGGCATTGCTGGTTTCCAACCCTCAACCTTGCCGGAATTCACCTGAGCAATGCCCACCAATGGTTGATAGCGATCGCATTTTGTCGGGTGGGAAAAGATTATTGGGTATTGGTGGGCATTCCCCATTTCATTGATCGGGGTTCAATTTTGTTCTTTATCAGCAATGCCCACCCTACAATTCTACAATTCTCAATTCTTCATTCTACATTATTTTTGGTATTGGTGGGCATTGCCCATTTCATTGATCGGGGTTCAATTTTGTTCTTTCTAAGCAATGCCCACCCTACAATTATCTCAATTCTCAATTCTTCATTCTACATTATTTTTGGTATTGGTGGGCATTGCCCATTTCATTGATCGGGGTTCAATTTTGATCTTTCTAAGCAATGCCCACCCTACGATTCTCGCGACTCAATTCTTAATTCTCAATTCTTCATTCTACATTATTTTTGGTATTGGTGGGCATTGCCCATTTCATGGTTCGGCCTTCAATTTTGATCTTTATCAGCAATGCCCACCCTACAATTATCTCAATTCTCAATTCTTCATTCTACATTATTTTTGGTATTGGTGGGCATTGCTCATTTCATGGTTCGCCGTTCAATTTTGATCTTTCTAAGCAATGCCCACCCTACAATTCTAAATTCTCAATTCTAAATTCTCAATTCTAAATTCCTAATTTTTCTGAGGTGATAGACTTAGGGTAGAACAGTGAACCTGGATTTTAGGACGTAGTTCAATCGTCATTACAGTCTTTATTGCTTGATTATCGGGGGCGACTATAAAAGAAAATTTTCCTTGATGATAGTCTATAATTTCGATGGATTCTATTAATTCAAAGCTCAGGATTGCTTTGGACTCTCCGGCAAGCTTTAGCTCTATTTGTATAGATTCAGTAATGGTATTAACCCCAAACTTGAGAGTGGTATCTGAGGTATCGGTTACTTCGTAGCACCAATAACCATCCTGAGCTCGAACAGTTTGAGGTTCAGTGCAGAATAACTCTATCAAGGCTAGTGAATCCCAGTCACTCTGTAGTTTAATTGTTTCCATTATTGGAAGTTGATTTGGGGTTATCTACCATAAAGTATAGCGCTAATAAATCGTCTGGTTCGATCTGATATGACTTCCTAGCATTTTGTAGTAGTAGGGTGGGCATTGCTGGTTTCCAACCCCCTATGCTGCCCAAATTCACCTGAGCAATGCCCACCAACCAAGTAGCATTTTGTAGGGTGGGCATTGCTGGTTTCCAACCCCCTATGCTGCCCAAATTCACCTGAGCAATGCCCACCAATATCCAAGTACCCATGGATTCTTGGATATTGGTGGACATTGCCCATTTAATTGATCGCCGTTCAATTTTGATTTTAATCAGCAATGCCCACCCTACGATTATCTGGGTAATGCCCATCAACCGTTGATAATTCACTCACCAATCCTGGCTCCAATTTCCGAAAAATCTGGAACTAATGGTTGTCTCCCCCCGGCAACAACAACGCCAATCGATCTGATACTGACCTCTTTCAACCCATCTGGTGAAACTCGAATACTCCCACCGATGAGGACAAGATACCAACCCATGTTTGACGGGATTGTAATGAATATAATCTAAAACCTGTTGCAAGTCAGATTCATCTCGAATCACATGCTCCCAAAATCGGCGCTGCCAAACATTACTTTCTCTGTGTTTACGACGGGATGCCGATACATTCTGTGGCTTGAATTTTTTACCCCGTAGCGATCGCGTAAACAACACCTTAAACCGAGAAACCCGGTATGAATAAGCTGTATCCTCTGGGGGTAGAGTCCACAAAAAATGAATATGGTCAGGTAAAACAACTGCACCAGTAATTTCAAAAGGTCTCTCAGTGCGAGTTTTAGCAAGTGCAGCACGCAAATAGGCAATAGTTTCCGGTTCGGAAAACAGAGGGGTGCGGTGGTAGGTTACCAGGGTCAGAAAAAAGGTTCCACCTGGGACATAGGCTCGACGATATTCGGGCATGGTTGATGATTCCTGGGCATTGCTAGTTTAATTTCTAGGCTAACTAATCAAAGTTGATAGCGTAACCATTCTGTAGGGTGGGAAAAGCCTGTTTCCAACCCCAAATCCTGCCGGAATTCACATCACTCTTTGCCCACCAACCAGGGTACCCATTGCCGGTTTCCAACCCCCAACCCTACCGGAATTCACATCACTCTTTGCCCACCAATACCTGGTTGGTGGGCATTGCCTATTTAATTGATCGCCGTTCAATCATGATCGTTATCGGCAATGCCCACCCTACGATTATCTTTTGCCTCTTGCCTTGCGCGTAGCGCTATACTAAGCAATGCCCACCCTACGATTGTTGACTTTTTTACAAATATGAGATGCACCCGGTCAGAAGAAGAGCGATCGCATTTTGTAGGGTGGGTATTGCTTCAAACCAACCCCAAATCCTGCCGGAATTCACCTGAGCAATGCCCACCCTACGGGTATTGGTGGGCATTGCCTTTTTCATTGATTGACCTTTGGTCACGCTACGCGATCGCCGTTCAATTTTGATATTTATCAGCAATGCCCACCCTACGATTCTCAATTCTTCATTCTACATTCTCAATTCTTCATTCTACATTCTTTTGGGTATTGGTGGGCATTGCCTATTTCATTGATTGACCTTTGGTCACGCTACGCGATCGCCGTTCAATTTTGATATTTATCAGCAATGGCCACCCTAGGATTCAACTACTACTGCCTCCGATGGCTTAGTGTTGTTTTCCGCTGTATCAGTTGGTTCCCCTAAGGTTTCTTCCAGTACCTGAATTGCGCCACTAATGCGGAGTAAGGTTTCTCGCAAGTTGGCTTGTTTTGCTTCTAGTTCCGCTAGCATTTTTTGACCAGCTTCGTATTCGGTTTTTAGGGATTGTAAGCGTTGTTCGAGTTTTTCTTTCATGGTTTAGTTTAATCAGTAAGGAAAAGGTATTTCAAAATAAAAATCGTGGTCAATAAACTATGGATATTGGGTTGGTTAGGCTATGGATATTGGGCATTGGTGGGCATTGCCCATTTAATTTATGGGGTAACTGATGAAATATCTTCCTCAGCAATTCCCACCCTACGATTCTATATATAGAACTCATAAACTTCGATGCGTTTACCTTGACCCGACAAAGCTTACAACCTCCTTGCGGATAAACAGTACCCAGACATACCAATATTCATGCTCATTGTCATGGCTGGCGAAATCGGCATAAATATACCATCTGTTTCCATTTATGTAGGTGTAAACTTGAATGATGTTGGTGGGTGGACCCGCCTCAGCAATATCTCCCGATAGCGCTCGAAAACCAGCAATGACCGCCTCCCAATCACTAGTCGAATATAAGGTATTGTAACTGTCACTGCCCGAGAAGGGTCCAAATTTTTTAATCTCGAAAGGTTTTTGACCTTGAACTTTGATATCACCATTTTGTTCGACAGTGAGTTTTTGGTTAGCATCGGTAATTTCTGAAGAGCCATAGGCAATCTTGAATTGCTCGTCATCCATACCAACCATCCAGGAATTGCCTCCTGTGTTTTGGTTTTTGAATTGAATGAAAGCTTCGTTGCCATCACCACATTCAATTAATGCAGCAGTGTCACCGGCAGGACGGTAAAACCTTCCAACTACTCTGTTGCTATAGCTTGTTGAGGTTACCACATCCAGCATCTGATTCGGATTCGTTGTCCCGATACCAACATTACCATCTTTAATCACCATCTGGACTGTGCCACCACCAGCATTTAGTTCGTTATTGTGATGAGAGCCATCTTTGTACCAGGCAAAGTTTTTATCGGTGCGAAAATACTGTGTCTGGCTCTGAACACCAATGCCATAATCTTGGTTATACAAATTTATCATCTGCCTAGTTTGGGAGCCAAAACCAAGGGTATTAGAACCGCCTAGGCTGAAATTGTCGTTGAGGGTCAAACTTTCGAGGGTGGCATTGCCTGTGACAGTCAAATTCCCTTGTACTTTTAATTTTGATGAACCTGGATCTGTGGTGCCGATACCAACATTACCATCTTTAATTACCATCTGGACTGTGCCACCACCAGCATTAAGTTCTCCATTGTTATGAGAGCCATCTTTGTACCAGGCAAAGTTTTTATCGGTGCGAAAATACTGTGTCTGGCTCTGAACACCAATGCCATAATCTTGGTTATACAAATTTATCATCTGCCTATATTGAGAATCAAAACTAAGGGTATTAGAACCGCCTAGGCTGAAATTGTCGTTGAGGGTCAAACTTTCGAGGGTGGCATTGCCTGTGACAGTCAAATCGCTACTGACACTCAAATCTTTATTGAAAGTTGCATTATCTGCAACACTTAAAGTCCCATCTACTTTTAACTTTGATGAACCTGGATCTGTGGTGCCGATCCCAACATTACCATTTTTAATTACCATCTCGACTGTGCCACCACCAGCATTAAGTTCTCCATTGTTATGAGAGCCATCTTTGTACCAGGCAAAGTTCTTATTCGTGCGAAAATACTGTGTATTACTCTGAACACCAATGCCATAATCTTGGTTATACAAATTTATCATCTGCCTATATTGAGAATCAAAACCAAGGGTATTAGAACCGCCTAGGCTGAAATTGTCGTTGAGGGTCAAACTTTCGAGGGTGGCATTGCCTGTAACAGTTAAATCCCCTTGTACTTTTAACTTTGATGAACCTGGATCTGTGGTGCCGATACCAACCTTGCCTGCGAAGTAGTTATCTTCAGTACCTCCAAACCATGCAGAATTGTCTGCACTGCCAGTCCATCCAACATGGTCTACAAAGAAACGAACTGCTTCCCCTGAGCTTCTCACTTGGAAGATAGGATCACCCTCAGGGGGATTGTCTTCGACTCGATAGACTAAGCCGGTTGCCCCTTGAGTACCGTCACCGCGATGATTGCTGCTGTTGGGAGCTTCCATCAGCAGAGTACGCTCACCAGAGGTGTTACTGCTAGCACTAAAGCTGCCAGCTACACTAAGATTACTATTGAGAGTGGTATCACCTGTAACACTCAAATCACCATCAATAACAACCAAACTACTAGCACTATTACCATCAGAACGCAGTATCGGTCCAGTAATTTCACCATTACTCAAATTACCACTAGGCAAACGCACTCCAGAATACTGACGTACAGTGAAATCAAGAGTAACAACACCGCTGCGATTAATTGCCAGCCTTGCTAAAACAACTGAGTCTTCAGGCAAATTTCCCAAGGCAGCAACTTGGATATTGGGTTTTTCGTGCCAGCGCCTAGCACCACTACTACCCAAACCCCCCTCAGTTAATTGATCTGATTGTTCTTCTTGATAAGAAATA
Organism: Moorena sp. SIO3B2; assembly: GCF_010692525.1. NCBI lineage: Bacteria > Bacillati > Cyanobacteriota > Cyanophyceae > Coleofasciculales > Coleofasciculaceae > Moorena > Moorena sp. SIO3B2. Next base: position 9,297 of record NZ_JAAHHE010000155.1, on the reverse strand, counting down.
ACTAAGTCAACTTCTTGATCTCTGTAGCTACTGAGATCAATTGGCGGAGAGTTTGTACTCAAAATAATCTGACGACCTTGACTGTCAAGAGCCGTACCAGGGGTAACAATCACCTGATCAGTAGTAGTCTCAAGGGTCAAACCATCACAAATTCCCGAAACCCGGAGGAATTGGTCTAGGCGGCGCTGTCGGTCAATATGATATTTTTGTTCATCAATAAAATCCTGGTCTTTTAAAAACTCACCATCAAAGTAACGTACTCTCTTGTCAATGTAAGGATACTGAGTATAATCTGCCATGGTAATTCTCCTAGTTATTGTTTATTGCAGTTTTGAATTGGGTGAGGTAGATGTTTTTAGGGAACAGGGAATAGGGAACAGGGAACAGGGAATAGGCAATAGGCAATAGGCAATAGGCAATAGGCAAATACTCCCCACAGTCCCCATCACCCCATCACCCCATCACCCCATCTCCCCATCACCCCATCTCCCCATCTCCCCATCTCCCGACTCCCGACTCCCGATTCCCGACTCCCTAAGTTATGATACATATCTACTGCCCAGTAATGTAGTCTCCCCAACGATGATGCCTGGTTTACTCTCAGTGGGCTGATTAATAATTTGCATAGCAGGTACTAACACTCGCAAAGCATAAAACGTGTGAGCTGGTTTCTCCTGATTCACAATTGCCTTAGCAATCTCTTCCTGACGTCCCAGCAGTTTAAGGTCTGGCTCGTTCAAGGTGATTGTCACCTGGAAGTAGTGAGCAGGTTCTTCAAATTCGTAGATTTTGACGTCTTCTTGAGTGTAAAGTTCTAGCATTTGCTTCACTCCCGCCTTAGTCCCCCGTTGGCGATAGAGAGGGACAATATTGCTGATGAAACGGCGTTTAACCTCCTCGCTCCAATCATCTCGCAAACTTAAAGCTACCCAACTGGCCAGCCAAGGTATAAACTCAGTTGGTGCTATGTCTGACTCTACTGGTACATCAGGATGATTATAGGGATTGAAGTAAGTAGGGATACGGTCAATGTACTCTTCTAGAGCCAACTGCTCAGGATTTGGATCATCAGTATCCCGGGGTAAGCCACTCATTACCCGCTCGAAAGCCAGCAGGAACCGACCAACAAAAGGGTCTTCCTGAAAGTTAGCTGGTAGATAGTTTAGATAGGTACTTAGGTTGTTGGACATAAGCGCGTTTGTATCTAGGTTTTAAACACAGGAATTGTCGAAAAAGGGAATAGGGAATAGGGAATAGGGAATAGTGGGGAGATGGGGAGATGGGGAGATGGGGAGATGGGGAGATGGGGGAGATTTTTATTAAGAGTAGACCTCTTGCAAAAGCGGTTTTATGATACTGTTTTCGTGAATTCTTTTCCACTGTTCCCTGTTCCCTGTTCCCTGTTCCCTTTGCTATAGCTGATACGCGACACGCTGATAGCTGATAGCTTACGAGCTACTTAATTGCCATTGATTCCCGATGTATTCCATGATTACTAAATTCATCTCTACGTTAAAGTCTACTAACTCATAGTCTCTGAGCTTAACTCTGATCAGTTCTTTTTGGATAAACAGACCAATTTCTTTCGGTTTACTGCGTTCCTCCCGCCAAGTTGCTAACTGAACCACCTTTGTACCTCTAGCTGGAGTTTGACTGAGAGGTTCTTTAAGAGTAATTCTCTTACTAGAATAATTAACACTCTCAATTTCTCGATTTTCTGGATTGCGATTAGTGGGAATGATGCGAACTGTATCCCCTGCTGCTAATTCTGTTACCTGATATACCGAGAATTCCCGGTTAGAGATGGAAGTATTAACTTGAGAAGAGAGGCAACGAACAACCATTGTCCCAACTCCATAAGCTTCATTTAAAGCTGAGGACAAAGTCAATTGGTTTGGTCCTTCCTCAATACTACTAATCGTATAGTATTCCTGATCACTATTACTGGGGTCTAGTTGAATAGTATCACCTACAGCAAAACCGGTTGTATCTTTAACTGTAATCTGAGTCTGGGGTCTTGAGCTTGGCTGAGTTAAGATAGTAGTAGTTAGATCATGAGTATGGATCATGATATCTTCGACATAGTCCACCCCAGGAATTCTATCCAGTAATTGATACAATTCCGAAACATAAATACTCCTACCAAAAGGCCAACCCTGACCATCCCAATAAGACTGGGAATTAACTGGGTGGAAGAAAGCTTGTGCCTCTTGGTTTGCCTGGTCTTGAACCTGCTGGGCATTGCTCCCCGCAACTAGATAGAGTCGCGCCCAAACTCGCAAGGGTAGGTAGTCTGGGGTAACTACGTGATGGCGTACAGTCAGCAACCGCCGTTCATCCAAGAAAGACCATAAGCCTCGCAACAGTGAAGCAGTGATATTGGGTTGATACCAACTGGCTCCTTGGATAGTTCCATGATTTTGGTTAGGAGTCTTATCTTTAGCAATGGTACCAGAGCCTTCATCCAAATTCCAATAACCAACTAATCCCTTTTCTGTCCCTTGGAGATACTCATTCATCTCCTGTTTAATGTCTGCCTCTAAGCGCACTCCTTCCCAAATCCGCAATTGAGTAATTATGCCTTGGAAATCATGGCTTTGGTTACCTCGACGACCCAGATAAAGAGATGAATTATTAATTGTATTATCTGAGTTGGGATCTTCAGTAAAGCCTTCTAATTCTCCATCAAGATATAAGTACAGTGTTGAACTATCTTTGACAAAAGCAACATGATGAAAATTGTCATCATTAATGACTTTGGTAGAATTAATGGTAGCAAATTTAGTCCCATCACTTCTAGTTACCTGTAATTTACCCGAGCGATTTTCATATCTAATCCCATAAGGAAAACCGCCATAACCCCTCCCTTTTTCTAGGATACTATTATGGGTTTCTTGGGTTCTAGCTTGGACTTTATTTACCCTAATCCAAACTTCAATGGTAAAGTCTTGGTCGTTAGCAAAATTGAGTTGGTCTGAGTGAGGGATTTCCAGATAATCATTCCGCCCATCAAAGGAGAGCAAACTGTAGTTATCAACCAAAGTTTGAGGAACCACCAGCAAGCTAATGTGTCCTGGGACTGGTTCTTCTCTGGCAGTTGGTTCAGTCAAAGCCAGATTCCGCTGAGAAACGCATTTTGCCCTAGTGATTACACCAAAAGGACCAAACGCTTTAGCTGTTGGTGTTTCCAGCCAGTCTTGTAGTACCAGCTGTTCAAAATCCTCACTACTAACTGCCCGATAGCGTTGCCGCAAATCCACAATGGTTTGCTGCAATGCTGCCTGCAAATCTCCTTCCAGCTGCCATTCCGGACCATTAAGCAGCTTCAGAAACATTTTTTGGTTTTCATCTGGGATCTGATTAGTCCGGTAAATCACCATCTCCGTCAACCAAGCCAACATCTCGATCAAGATGATGCCAGGGTCAGTAGGATTGTGGTCAGTCCAATCAGGATACTCTTTCGGTATTAGAGAAATAGCCTCTTCTAAGAGGTCAGCATAATTACGGTCATCTAGGTTAGGTAGTGGTAGTGGCATTTGTCATTAGTTGGTTGTGAGAATTTAGAATGTAGAATGTAGAATGTAGAATGTAGAATTTAGAATTTAGAATTTAGAATTTAGAATTTAGAATTTAGAATTTAGAATGGTGAAGGCAGAATGGTGAAGGCAGAATGGTGAAGGCAGAATGGTGAAGGCAGAATGGTGAATGGTGAAGGCAGAATTTAGAAGTTAGAATGGTGAAGGCACAAGGCACAAGGCACAAGGCACAAGGCACAAGGCAGAAGGCAGAAGGCACAAGGCAGAAGGCACAAGGCAGAAGGCAGAAGGCACAAGGCACAAGGCACAAGGCACAAGGCAGAATGGTGAATGGTGAATGGTGAATGGTGAATGGTGAATTCTAACTTCTAACTTCACCATTTTAACTTCTAACTTCACCATTTTAACTTCTAACTTCACCATTTTAACTTCTAACTTCACCATTCTTAATTCTACATTCTTAATTCTTAATTCTACATTCTTAATTCTTAATTCTACATTCTTAATTCTTAATTCTACATTCTTAATTCTTAATTCTACATTCTTAATTCTTAATTCTACATTCTTAATTCAATAAGACTGACCCAAACTAATCTGATGTTCACCGGAATAGATTAGAAATCGCTTCCTTTGTTCGTCAGGTATTTCGGCTAGGTCAATGGAGAGAGAGTTAACATAATTCACACCTGGGACGGATTCGATTAACCGATACAGGTCTGATTTATGGGGTTGACGACCAAAAGGCCAGCCTTGACCTTCTACGCCACCAGTCAGGGGATGTAGAAAGTTGTTTAGGGCATCGTTGACCCCCATGACAACTGCTTCGGCAAGGTCTAAGGAGAGGGGTACAACCTCGGCTGTGACTGTAACGTCTACCCAATAGGGTCCAGTGACTTGCAGGTCAAAGGTAGGGGCGCACCGATTTTGGATGTATGCCTCGACTAAATCAAGTAAACCCAGACTGGGAGTAGGTTGACGTGCAGCAGAATCGGGTAGGACAATTAGCTCAACTCGACCAAAATCTTCTTTGTCTAGATAAGGACTATTATCAGCATGGTTAGTTGTCTTAGGGGGTAGGTTGAAATCTCCTGTCAGAGAACCACCAGGATACTCAATCTTTACATCACCGCTAACGTTAACATCGCCCAAGTTGAGCATAGTCACGTACCATTCTGTTCCCAGACTGAATTGGCTGGCTGTGACGCTGTAAGTCAGTTCGCGTCCGCTAGATTGGTCAGAGGTAAAGATTTTTTCCTCATAAGCTATCGTCTGTCCTGGACCATTAATCTTGACTTGTAGCTGATAGCTGGTTGGAGGATTATTCCCCTGGGACCATAAACTGACCGTGATCGTCCCTGATCCTTCTAAGGGGAGCTGGTAGTTTGGCAACCATTGCAAGTCTTTTGGGTTAAATTCAGGAGTAATTGCCCATGCCCTGGCTACATCGGTGGATGCTTGGTAGACCAAATCCTCGATGTCCTGGGCAGTTACAGCTTTGTACCGATGGCGCAATGTCTTCGGTCCTTGTTCTTTCACCCACTCTAGAGACTCCTGCTCGGCTCCACCACTAGCAGCTTCTAGGTTAGTGACACTATCGACATAAGGTACTGTGGTCTTGAGTTCGGTGATAGTCTCAGCTGGTTTGTTACCCCGTTTACCTCCACCTGTGCGGTAGTAAACCATACGGATATTGTTGCTACCTAGGGCAGGTATCTTTCCCTGTTGGTTGTTGCCAAAGCTTACTTCTCCGGTCAGGTGATTGAGAACATAGTGACGGTCTTCGGGTCCGGAACCATAGAAATCTGATACTTCTTGCCAAACTACCCACACCTCCTCTTGTAGATCCGTTTCTTCCTCTTCCTGGACCTCTAGTTGTTGACCGTCTAACACAGGAAATTGGAGGGTGGAGAAGGTCTGATTGGGATTCCCATTACTCGAACCAAGGATTTCATTCTCAATCGTGGTTGCCTGGGTTGCCCAAGTTGTATTCAGCAGCAACTGCCGTAGTCGGGGTGGCACTCTAAAATCACCCCATTGCCAGCGAATTCGCAGCCAATATAAATCCTTACCAAATTCTGATTGTTTTGTCAAGTCAGTTGGTCCAATAAACCGGACTAAACCTGGTTGACTCATGGCAGCGGTTTCATCAGCTTCCACCCCTAAACGCACCCAACGGTCAGGGCTAGCATATTCTGGTACGATTACTGCTTTCTGAGTAATCGTCGGACTTGTGGCTAATTCTCCTGGTACTGGTGGTTCTACCTGGGCATAGATCGTGACTGGGCGGTTAGCAAAGGGGGCATCAAAGCCTAAATAAAGAGTGGGTCGGAGGTCTGGAGTGGCAGTAAAAGGCTCAAAGGGGGAGCCATCCTGGTTAGCGTGAGTGGTGCAATCTACATAGGTGAAATCATTGTAGGTCAAGCAAGCGGAGAGAGGGGAATCACCTGAGTTGTAGCTATAGCTTAGGGTGAGGGATTTTACCACTGGTGGCGCTAAAGCTGAGGCTGGTAGGAGTACCACACTGGTTTCCACTGGATGAGAGTCAGTGAGGTTGCTCGTCAGGGTGAGGGTATTCTCGTTGAAATTGATACTAACAATCTCCAAGTCTTCCTGATTGTTAGTACCTGGATCAATCCGGATGCGATCGCTAGGCAAAAAACCTCTGACACTATCTACCTTGATGGTGTTGATACCACTACTGACCTCTTGTTCAAAAAGTTCCACTGTGGCTCCACTGGCATGGTCAGAATTGATACTATTGGTCAGAGTTAGAGTATTAGAGCTAATACTACTAATTTCACCATATTCCGGTTGACTAGTGTTTGCCCCAATCAGAATAGAATCATTAGAGCGAAAGCCACTAGCACTACTGACCCGTAGGGTATTGACTCCACTGCTAACAGCTTGAGTGAGTGTGGTGCTAATGGCACGAGATGGCTGGAGTGTGGTACTGGTAGTTTGTTCTGCGGTAGCTTCTTCAGTACCATAATTACCCCTGATAATCCGAGCACGAAGCCAATAATTACTTTCCCCATTCACTGGCTGGGATTCCATCTGGTCAGGGAGGGTGAAAGTAAATGCACCGCCAATAGTGAAGTTGGCAGCAGACAGACCAGAACTATTATGTTTAACTACCTCCCAAGTACTACCATTCCAGGCTTCCCAGCGGACTTCCACACCCCCATTAGTATTAACGGCTGGAGCATCACTACTTAAAACCAAAGTAACGGTAACCTCGGCTCCAGGTTTAGAGAAAATTTCCTGACTAGCGAAATAAAAGGTATCGTTGAAACCAGGTTCCTCACCAAAGGGGTAGAAATCTTTGCTGAGATCCAGTTCATCCGTATCGAAAAAGCACAAGTCTGGTGCTATATCACTGCCATGAATCTGCACACTAGCACTAATGTGATTGACCTGAGGCAATGATTGAGGTGGAGGTAAAGGAGTATTGGTAAGCTGAGCTTTAAGCCAGGCAGCATTGATTCCATTAATATTATCCTGACTGGGGACTGGCAGATTCTCAATGGAGACCTGCCACTGACTGTTACCTGAGTTGGTCAAGCTTGGGAAGGACTTGCTAATTTGGTTCTGGTCGTCAATGTCTAGACGGGCCAAACGGATATGAGTATTAGCTGGTTTGCTAGTATCCGTCTCAGCAATTAGTTCCAGGACTGGTTCTGATTCACTGTAGGAAATTACCACTAGCCTAGTTTGACTAGAATTAGGACTCCAAGGCAAGGAGTCTCTCTGAGTGAGATTAATCTCTCGACCTTGATAATCTATGGCCTTTCCAGGTTGGACGATAACCTGACCATAGCCAATTTCAACCTCTAAGCCCTCAATAATTCCTAGTATTGGTTTCCAAACCTCCCCATTCCAGTAAGACCAAGTGATCGGTACTGCTGCTAACCCAACTGCATTAGGAGAGTCAATGGTTAGGGTGAGAGTTTTCGATTCAGGTAAGGTGAGCAGGTGGTCACAAGCCAAATAGAGGGAATGTTCGATGGGCTGATCCCCTGCAAAGGTTAGAAAGGCAGCATCTTCTTGACCCGTTGCTTGCTGAGTGCGATCGCTATAGCGGTCTTGTCCTGGTTCGCGGACAAACACTGCTTGGAGCTGCACATTGGTCAAGACTAAATCACCCTCGGTCTCAAAAATGACCTCTTCTTCCTCTCCTTCTGTGGGCGGTGCTGACACCTCCGTCTGAGCCGGAACCAAGGCTTCTGTGCTACCAGTTGCCAAATAAAAGGTCAAGGGTACTCGCGCTGGTCGGGGTGGTCCAATGCTAGTGCCAATCAAATCCAGAAAGGCCAGGAAATTTTTATCCGGGACTTGATTGATGCGATCGCCGACAATCGTTGCCAGATGACCAAAAATACGAATTAGTGACCGACCACCATCCGGCTTGTTATCTGCCAAAGGACGCCAGTCTGTGAACGCCTTAGCGCACGCCTCCGTATAGGTAACGATGTCTTCATAGCTACGTTGATCAATCTTTGGAGCTTGCATAAGAAATTAGGGAGTAGGGAGTAGGGAGTAGGGAGTAGGGAACAGGGAACAGGGAACAGGGAACAGTAGATGTAGGGTGGGCAGTGCATCATGGGATTAATTTGATTGCGATCGCATTTGTTGGCACTGCCCACCTAGGGAACAGATGTAGGGTGGGCAGTGCATCATGGCATTAATTTGAATGCGATCGCGTTTTGTGGCACTGCCCACCTTACGATTGATTTGATTGCGATCACGTTTTGTGGCACTGCCCACCCGAAGATTAATCACAAGTTGATCTAGATGTAGGGTGGGCAGTGCTTGAGAGTGATTAATTTGAATGTGATCGCGTTTTGTGGCACTGCCCACCCGAAGATTAACCGAGTGATTAATTTGGTTGTGATCGCATTCTGTGGCACACCCCACCATTTGATTAATCACAAGTTGATCTAGATGTAGGGTGGGCAGTGCTTGAGACTGATTAATTTGATTGCGATCGCGTTTTGTGGCACTGCCCACCCGAAGATTAACCGAGTGATTAATTTGGTTGCGATCGCATTCTGTGGCACTGCCCACCCGAAGATTAACCGAGTGATTAATTTGGTTGTGATCGCATTCTGTGGCACACCCCACACCCCACACCCCACACCCCACACCCCACACCCTACACCCCACACCCCACACTCCAAATTAATAATCTAAATAGAATGGATAAACTAAATTAAAGCGATTATTAGTACGGCGCACCTGGTAATTTATTTCAATCAGCAGGCGGTTGAGCTGATCTTCATCCGGGTAAACACCTACATCTAGAACCTCAATGCGTGGTTCCCACTGGGTCAAGGCTCGGCGTACCTCCACTGTTAATTGTCCAGCTGTCCCAGCGCTGTTGCTGGCGAATACTAAATCATGAATACCGCAGCCAAAATCTGGCCGCATCAGCCGTTCTCCTGGAGAAGTACTCATAATCATCCAAATCGACTGGCGGACACTATCCTCATATTGCGCCATTTCGATTTGTTTATTTGGGTCGAGTACTACGGGGAAATTCCATCCCACTCCGAGAAAATCAGTAGTCGTCATGGTTCCATCTCCTTATCAACCGCCAATAAATACCTTCGTCGGCTTACCAGGCCCAGGGGTTATTGTGCCGTGGGGAGGGGGTAATTCACTACAGGTCTTAACTGGGTCACCAATGCGCGCCACTGGTTTACCCTCAATTTTCACAGAAGAACTACCCTTAGTAATTTCAGCTGTTTTGTTAGGTTCCTTG
>NZ_JAAHHE010000154.1:11647-15268 GCF_010692525.1 Moorena sp. SIO3B2 | reverse complement strand
ATTATCGGAAGCCTTAGATTGCGCCAGAGGGATTTCCAATGAATTATCCCGAGTTAATGCCTTAGTCACCTTAGCCCGCCACTTCCCGGATGTGTTACCGGAAGCCTTAGATTGCGCCAGAGGGATTTCCGATGAATGCTACCGAGCTGCTGCCTTAGAAATCTTAGCCCCCCACTTCCCGGATGTGTTACCAGAAGCCTTAGATTGCGCCAGAGGGATTTCCGATGAATGCTACCGAGCTTTTGCCTTAGAAATCTTAGCCCCCCACTTACCGGATGTGTTGTTACCCCAAGCCTTAGATTGCGCCAGAGGGATTTCCGATGAAAAATACCGAGCCGATGCCTTAGTCGCCTTAGCCCCCCACTTACCCGATGTGTTGTTACCCAAAGCCTTAGATTGCGCCAGAGGGATTTCCGATCAATACTCCCGAGCCAAAGCCTTAGTCGCCTTAGCCCCCCACTTACCGGATGTGTTACCGGAAGCCTTAGATTGCGCCAGAGGGATTTCCGATCAAAACTACCGAGCTAATGCCTTAGTCGCCTTAGCCCCCCACTTACCGGATGTGTTACCGGAAGCCTTAGATTGCGCCAGAGGGATTTCCGATGAATGCTTGCGAGCTAATGCCTTAGTCGCCTTAGCCCCCCACTTCCCGGATGTGTTGTTACCCAAAGCCTTAGATTGCGCCAGAGGGATTTCCGATCAAAACTACCGAGCTAAAGCCTTAGTCGCCTTAGCCCCCCACTTACCGGATGTGTTGTTACCCAAAGCCTTAGATTGCGCCAGAGGGATTTCCGATCAAAACTACCGAGCTAATGCCTTAGTCGCCTTAGCCCCCCACTTCCCGGATGTGTTGTTACCCAAAGCCTTAGATTGCGCCAGAGGGATTTCCGATGAATGCTTGCGAGCCAAAGCCTTAGTCTCCTTAGCCCCCCACTTACCGGATGTGTTGTTACCGGAAGCCTTAGATTGCGCCAGAGGGATTTCCGATGAATGCTTGCGAGCCAAAGCCTTAGTCGCCTTAGCCCCCCACTTCCCGGATGTGTTACCGGAAGCCTTAGATTGCGCCAGAGGGATTAAGTCTGAATACTCCCGAGTTAATGCCTTAGTCGCCTTAGCCCCCCACTTCCCGGATGTGTTACCGGAAGCCTTAGATTGCGCCAGAGGGATTTCCGATGAATGCTTGCGAGCCAAAGCCTTAGAAATCTTAGCCCCCCACTTAAGGGATCTGTTGTTACCCAAAGCCTTAGATTACGCCAGAGGGATTTCCGATGAATGCTACCGAGCATTTGCCTTAATCGCCTTAGCCCCCCACTTACCGGATGTGTTGTTACCCAAAGCCTTAGATTGCGCCAGAGGGATTTCCCATAAATACCAACGAGTTAATGCCTTAGTCGCCTTAGCCCCCCACTTACCGGATGTGTTGTTACCCAAAGCCTTAGATTGCGCTAGAGGGATTTCCGATCAAAACTACCAAGCTAATGCCTTAGTCGCCTTAGCCCGCCACTTACCCGATGTGTTACCAAAAGCCTTAGATTGCGCCAGAGGGATTTCCGATCAAAACTCCCGAGTTAATGCCTTAGTCGCCTTAGCCCCCCACTTCCCGGATGTGTTACCGGAAGCCTTAGATTGCGCCAGAGGGATTTCCGATCAAAACTACCGAGCCAAAGCCTTAGTCGCCTTAGCCCCCCACTTACCGGATGTGTTGTTACCCCAAGCCTTAGATTGCGCCAGAGGGATGGAGTGTGAATACTACCGGGTTAATGCCTTAGTCGCCTTAGCCCCCCACTTCCCGGATGTGTTACCGGAAGCCTTAGATTGCGCCAGAGGGATTGAGTCTGAATACTACCGAGTTAATGCCTTAGTCGCCTTAGCCCCCCACTTCCCGGATGTGTTACCGGAAGCCTTAGATTGCGCCAGAGGGATTAAGTCTGAATACTACCGAGTTAATGCCTTAGTCGCCTTAGCCCCCCACTTACCCGATGTGTTGTTACCCAAAGCCTTAGATTGCGCCAGAGGGATTTCCGATGAATACGAACGAGCAAAAGCCTTAATCACCTTAGCCCCCCACTTACCCGATGTGTTACCAGAAGCCTTGGATTGCGCCAGAGGGATTTCCGATCAAAACTGCCGAGCCAGAGCCTTAGTCGCCTTAGCCCCCCACTTCCCGGATGTGTTACCAAAAGCCTTAGATTGCGCCAGAGGGATTAAGTATGAATACCACCGAGCATTTGCCTTAATCGCCTTAGCCCCCCACTTACCCGATGTGTTACCAGAAGCCTTAGATTGCGCCAGAGGGATTGAGTTTGAACACCACCGAGCCTATGCTTTAGAGCGCTTAGCCCCCCACTTACCCGATGTGTTGTTACCCCAAGCCTTAGATTGCGCCAGAGGGATTGAGTCTGAATACTACCGAGCATTTGGCTTACAGCACTTGATTGAGAACTTAACTCCTTCGTCAGTTGATTTTCCTCTTTGGCAAGAAATTCTTGATAGTTTAGCTAGTCTAACCCGTCCCAATTTTCTTGAAGCTCTTCCTCAATTAGCTCCTTTAATCATTAAGTTTGGGGGTGTTGAAGCCCTAAGAGAAACGATGGCAGCGGTTGAGGATGTTAGCGGATGGTGGAAGTAAAGGAAAGGGAGTAGGGAGTAGGGAGTAGGGAGTAGGGAACAGATAAGAGGCAAAAGGCAAAAGGCAAAAGGCAAGAGGCAAGAGATAAGAGTTAATCAAGGATAGAGGAATTATTATTAGCTTTACTGGGTGTGGGGCGAACAGGTATTAGGATTCAGTTGATGCCTGTTCCATGGGGAATAATTGCGCTGAAATAAAGTTCAGGAAATATAGAGTGCGTTCGCATCCCTCAATTCAAAATCTAATATCTTGCCATCTTCGAGTAACTTCATAATCACACAAATCAGAACTCAGTACATAAACCCCTCTAGCTAAAAGAGAGTAAAGCGATTGCTGACATTGTTGTGCTTCTAATTTGTCATTGGGAGAAGATAGCAACCCTAAAACCCCTGTATCGACAAAAACAATCATTCTTAGTTATATAGCTTAGAGCCTTCTGGACGAAAACTATCAACAATTTGTTTAAATTTTTCTAAATCTTCCTGTCTGATTTTAGCTTCTTCTTGAGTGATTTCCTCTTCAAGGCGTTTTCTTAGCCATGCCAGAGCAGGTTGATTGAGTTTAATTTGTTCTTCAACAGTTTTACCTCTATGTTTTAAGTAGGGAGCAAAATGACTTTGAGTATTGGTTGCCATAGATTTTAACGCCTTGTTTACTTCATTCAGTATAGCGGTTTTCAATAGGGTGAGGTACTGTAGCTTGTAGGGTGGGCAAAAACAGTTTGGTTATTGTGACTATTCGAGATTAGATTAATTTGCCCACCCTACTTTATTGAGCTTGTAGGGTGGGCAAAAACAGTTTGGTTATTGTGACTATTCGAGATTAGATTACTTTGCCCACCCTACTTTATTTAGCTGTAGCTTGTAGGGTGGGCAAAAACAGTTTGGTTATTGTGACTATTCGAGATTAGATTAATTTGCCCACCCTACTTTATTGAGCTTGTAGGGTGGGCAAAAACAGTTTGGTTATTGTGACTATTCGAGATTAGATTA
>NZ_JAAHHE010000154.1:0-11637 GCF_010692525.1 Moorena sp. SIO3B2 | reverse complement strand
TTGTGACTATTCGAGATTAGATTAATTTGCCCACCCTACTTTATTGAGCTTGTAGGGTGGGCAAAAACAGTTTGGTTATTGTGACTATTCGAGATTAGATTAATTTGCCCACCCTACTTTATTTAGCGCACTCGTGCCAATATCGCTTCCATCTGTTGTAGGGGCACGGCACCAGAGAAGGCTTCACCATTCATAACAAAGAAGGGTGTGCCGCTCAGTCCCAATATTTCTGCTAGCTGCATGTCTTCTGCAATAGCACGATCAGCTGCGTTCCGATCTCGGTTAAACTCCTCTAGGTCTAAATTTAGGTCTTGGGCAATGGCAAGATATAACTCTTCTCCTAATTGCTTTTGATTGGCGAAGAGGGCATCATGGTACTGCCAGAATTTGCCTTGTTGAGTGGCGGCCCAAGCTGCTTGAGCGGCTGGCAGGGCTTGGGAATGAATGCTGGTAAGGGGGAAGTGTTTGTAAACTAAGGTGACTTCATCACCATGGTTTGCTATAAACTGGTTGACGGTGTCGTGAGCTCTGGCACAGAAGGGACACTGAAAGTCTGAGAATTCTACTAGCACAATTTTATCTTCAGTGGAGCCAGTCGCGGGAGAGGAACCAATGAAGGCTTGGGGATTGGTTTTGAAGCCCTGCAAGATTGCTTGCTGTTGCTGCTGGCTTTCCCGTTCCAGTTGCTGCTGGTATCTCTGGACCGATTCTAGGATTACTTCTGGGTGGTTGCGGATGACTTCGAGTATTTGTTGTTCTAGTTGAGGACTAATCTTGGAGGCTGCTGTGGCTGGCAGTGACCAGGTTGAGAAGCACAGGAGTAGTACTAATCCTGTCAGTGATAGGGCTTTCTGGAAAATGCTAAGGAGCTTAGTGAACATGATTGTCTTAAATGGAACCAAGGCATAGGGTATCTCACATGAGGCAACATCGGCAACGGATTGGTATAGCGCTACGGGCAAGGCAATAGGCATGCTAGCAATAGGCAAAAGTTTACTAAAACAGCTTTTGAGCTTGTATCAATGTCAAACACCTTAATGGGTAGTGCTATAAGGGATAGATTAATAGATGGGAGTGTCGGGAGTGTGGAGATGTTATTATAATTTTTGCCTAATTCCATGCATTGAGATGCACCCTCCAGACGTAATCCTGGCATCCCATAAAACAGGAAGATGTCTTCCTCTGTGGAAGACATCTATAAACTTCTTGATAGTCTTATTCTCTCTCAAGAAATCTATTATAAATCAGGGTTATTTGCACAAAATGTATTGATGTTTGTGGTCAGTAAAATAGCTCCACATACGACGCAAGTCGTTAGTACCAGTGTTAAATTTATGATCGATATCATTAACTCCTGTCACATACCAGCCAGACCATGAACCATTGAACCATTGAATTTTATAGGCAACAACATCACCCCCTAAAATCTGATGGTCGATCTCTGTATTTAGTCCTTTATACCATCCAGGATTTTTTCCAGTTGGAGGTAGACCAGACTCATCAGATCCTTGCAATGTACAAGCAGCTTGAGTGCGAAGTTCATGTTGGATGCAGTCACGTCTACTACACCCATTAGCGGCAAAGGCAGGCTGGGCTGGCAATATGGTTATTGCTGCAAGAATCAAACAACTTAAAACGATCAAGATACTCTTTTTTTGATTACTCATGACTCTGGTTTACTTTTTACTTCAATTAGGTACTCACGGATGCAAATCAGGTGAATAAATCTCACTGACCTTGAACCCTCTTCTAATATCTAAAAAGTATTCCTAGATCGGCAGTACCCTTAAGGGTACTATTGCCAGGAAAGAAAAATTCCTGGGAAGACCACAGGCGGGAAATGAAACAGGCAAGATGCCTGTTCCGCCTCGTGGCCAGGGTTGGGACAGACCGCCGGGAAATGAAACAGGCAAGATGCCTGTTCCACCAACAGGCTCATTCCACCCACCGGGTCAAACAGAATCCCCCAAATTCAATTCGGGGGAGTGGCTTAAGGTAAGGATTCAGCCGTCAACCGTCAGTGGTCAGCCCTCAGCCCTCAGCGGTTGGCCTTTAGCTGATAGCTGATAGCTGATAGCTGATAGCTGATAGCTGATAGCTGAAAGCTGATAGCTGATAGCTGATAGCTGAAAGCTGATAGCTGATAGCTGAAAACTGATAGCTGATAGCTGAAAACTGAGAGCTGAGAGCTTACGGCTCAAGTCATGATTTATTCCGATTGCAACGGTGCATCCAAGACTTTAGTAATGCGATCGCGTGCGCCTTCTAAGTGGGCTAAGCTAGCAGTATCAAGGTTTTTCCCTTGTTTGTTCAAGGTCTTTGCGATCGCATCCCGCAATTGACGGAGTTTATACCGGGCTAAGACCCGAGCATCCTCGGGAGTATTAAAGGTTTGGATAGCAATAATAAATTCAGGGAAGGTGCGGGCACTTTCTAGACTATTGGAATTGCGCAGTGCCATGTTCACTAAAAGACTCATATACTGCCGTTGCAATCCCCGACGCAAGCTAGAGATTGGCTCAATCTTAGCGTTACTATCTAGTTTCCAGATGCTATCTTGAACAGTGTCAAACACTTCTGCCATGGTCAAGGCTTCCCCGGAACTAGTTTTCAGTTGAGCATCCCGCAAACGAGCCAACCGTTCTGATGAAAATAAATCCCCCAGCACAATGGTTTGAACTAACATCACTCGGTCATGAATGGGATAATCGAGGGGGAAAATAGTGGGAAAAGTACCCCAGTGAGTCCAGCGAGATGGGGCTAACTGGTTGAGGAGTTGGGGTGAGAAGTTAAAGGTATCTTCAGCAAACATATACTCCCCGAGCATGGCTAAAGCCTGACGCTGTTTTTCCACAGGGATGGGTTCAAAGGGGAGTGTGCCAGTCTTGCCACCAGTGTAGTTTCGATTAAAGGTTTGTCCCCCAATATAACCAGTAAGGGACATAGCGTTTTCAAAGAAATAGGAGAAGACCGTATCAAAGCGATCGCGTAAATCCCCAGCACTTTCGTCAGGCAGGAGGTAACTGGTGTTCAACCGTTTCCAAATTGCCTTAGCATTCTCCATTTGCCACTGAGAGTAGCGCAATGGATCACCACTCAGGTCCCAAACCTTAGCTTCTGGGTCAATAAAATCGAAAGTATCCTCATCTGTAGCATAGGATAGTCCTATTTCAGATCCTTCAGCAGCAATTTTGCGCAGTGTGCGTAATTCTTGTTGAGGAGTCAGAGCATCAATAGGACTGTAGCCATACTTAATCACCCACTTATCATAGGGACCAACCACTGTCGAGAAATAATCTCCCTGTTCCATTCCCTCTGGCGCTAGATTAACTGGTACATAATCCATGACTGACCCGACTAGCCCTTGGTTGCGGGTAATCTCAGTATTATTCAATTCCTCTGGACTCAACATGGTGCTGCCCCGGAAATTGTGGCGCAATCCCAGAGTATGACCAACTTCGTGAGCTGTCAGGTAGCGCAAATACTGATGGATGAAGGTTTTCATTTCCTCACCACTGGGCAACTCGTGGTTTACCATCGATAGAGACAATGCTCCAAATTTAGCTTGCTGAGCTGATGCCATGCCAAAACAGAACTCATGGTCTGGGACTTGGGTTAGTCCGGTTAGGAATTGCCCAGCTGGTAGGTTCAACTGAGCCGCTTTGCCAGGATTGCTCTTGAGGATTTCCTGCCATTTGAGGTAAGGACTTTTGATGCCATTACTACACAGGGAACCATTAAACGGGAATTGGGATAACCCAGATAATGCCTGGGATTGAGGCTGGGAAGCAATAGCCTGGTATTCGGCTTTGATCCAGCGCACCGCATTAGCATCAATAATCACGTCTGCATCCAAGATTTCCCCAGTCAAGGGGTTCACTCGGGATGGACCCATAGCGATAATGCCTGGGAATGAGGGAAAAGAATTGGACCAGCGAATGGTGTTGTAGCGAATATCAGCGGGGTCCCAGGTCGCATCATCTGGCATTTGCCGCACTTCAATGGCATTGTCAAACCCTGCCTCCCGAAAGGCTTCATTCCACATCAAAACCCCCTCCCGAATTGCATCTCGGTACTCCAGAGGTACAGTATTTTCAATCCAAAATACAATCGGTTCTTTTGGGGGGGATACAGTAGCAGTAGGGTCTTGTTTTTCTAAATGCCAGCGCCTGATATAACGGATAAAGGGCTGTTTCCGGTTTTGATTGGATAGATTTTGATAAGCACTGATGAAATAGCCTACCCGTTCATCGGCGAGTCGATGACGGTAACCATTGTTGGTCGGTAGTTTAGAAAAGCTATAGCGGACACTAAGATTAAATGCCCGTTGATCTGGCAGACTCCTTAAGGGAAAGAATAAATCTCCTCCACCAGAAAACCCATAAACCGACTCAATCTCTACATTCAACGGAAATGCTTGAGCATCACTGACATAGGATTTTTGAGGGTCTACTCCATAACTGCCTCCTAATATCCAAGGAAAAGCCGATGATAGTCCAGAGAAAGACCCATCGCTGACGAGGAGTTGTGTTAAATCCACCAACAGAGTTTTTCGTTCTGGATGAATACTAGTAATGGGCAGGGAATATAGCACCGAATCACTAAAAGAACGCTTAACAGAACGCTCTTGGGGGTCACCGGGTCGAGTACGGAAGTAGATATTTGGTATGACTAAATCTATGGTCTTCTGTCGGCGGCGGAATTGGAACAAAAAATCATTAACTGGCCAACCTGTTTGGAGCCCCAACTCCCCAATTCCCGAAGCAAGGGTGACAACACATAGGAAGTTTTGATTTAGTTGATCGGGCTCAATTTCTAAATAAACTTTGTCTTTTTCTTTATTGCGGTAGAGGGTGAGTAATCCTGCTAATTCTTCGGCATCTTCTACGACCTTATCAAAGGGCTTTAACTTGGAATTACTACTATCTGAATCGGATAAATCCTCTGAGGGTGCCTCTGAGGGGCCTTCAGCAATTTCAGGAGTTTGAACTTGGTTATGGGCTAAGGTTAGTTGGGGCGAGTCAACAATCTGTTGACCCAACTGTTGATCCAAAGTATTGCCCCTTGGAGTAGATAGAGCTATGGTTTGGAGGTACAAAGGGGATAGTACCAAGACGAATGCACACACACATAATATCAAGAACTTTATTCTTTTCATCGATTAATCACTAATTTTTTTTTTACGAAAATAAAGAGGACTGATTAATAATTATCATGGTTAGGAATCATGAAAGCTTAAAAATTTAAACTTCATCACTTCATCTCATAATTACCAACTTCCTAAATTTGACAATTAATTATTGATTATAGCGTTTATGACACTTATAGCAGTCGCCAGGGCAGTTAGGACATGACAAAAGTCTCACACCCTTTGTAAGCGCAAGAGTTTGACTTCTGACTTCTGACTTCTGACTTCTGACTTCTGACTTCTGACTTCTGACTTCTGCTATATAATGTCCCTTCATTTTTTTTATCCCTACTCCCTACTCTCTACTCCCTACTCCCCAAGACGAAAGTACTTCAACCAATTGATAGCTGCTAGAGTTACAATTGATTAGTTGTTGATTAGTTTAATCTTTATAGCTTCTGATTCCTAAGTATTACTTAAGTATTACTATCAATGGGAAGCACAGAGCAGAGCCATGGTTTTAGATGTTCTATTTATTTTTATTCAAGATGGTGTGATTTTACTATAGTGGTTTTACTATAGCTTTTTTTAATTAAATAGACGAATCAATGGACTAACCCTTCAAGCACCCCGAAATTTCCACACCTTGGGTTAGTCTAGATCTATTTTTCCTGTACTTTGAGCCTTGGCAGTTCAAAAAAACCTAAGCATTCAGCCGTCAGCTAATGCGCTACGCGCACGCTTGGCCTTGGCCGTTGGCCACGCTACGCTAATGGCCACGCTGCTTGAGGTGCGAACAGCTATCAGCTATTAGCGAGTAGGCGCTTTAACTGCACTGGGTCGGATCAGTCAAACGAGCAGGGATTGTCAACCAGCCATACTCGTTCGTAAGCTTGTTTACTACCTCCCGTTGATTAGTTAATTAGCTGACGGCTGACGGCTGATAGCTGAATGCTTACAAAAAAACTGTACAGTGACTTCAAGTCAAGCTATACTTTGAGCAGTCAGCTTTCAGGTATTTATTAGTCAGCCCTTGCAGCTGACTACTTAAGCTCAGAAGTATAGTTGACTGAAAGTAGTGTCAGCTAAATTAGGTAAGCATTCAGCAAATGCGCTACGCCCACGCTACTTGAGGTGCTGTCAACAGTCAGCTCATCAACGGCAGGTAGTAAACAAGCACCAGGGGTTATGCTACGTCTGGTTCAGAATCCCTGCTGGTTTTACTAATCCGACCCCGTGCAGTTAAAGCGGCTGATACGCGACACGCTGATAGCTGATAGCTTAAACTTGATTAGCAGCCAAGCTATTGATAACACTAGACACCAAAGTCAGAACGATGGCCCCAAAAAAAGCTGGCCAGAAACCGTTGACCATAAACGCAGCAGGAGTGAAATAGGATGCCAGGGATAGGGTGATAGCATTAATCACCAACAGAAATAGTCCCATGGATAAAATTGTGATGGGCAAGGTCAGAATCACTAGAATCGGTCTAATGATGGCGTTCACTAAACCAATGACTACTACCGCTACAGCAGCTGCACCAAAACCACTAATGGTAATTCCTGGTACCAGGTAAGCAGTAATCATTAGTGAGATAGCACTTAGCAGCCAAGTCAAAAATATATTAAGCATCGATCTCACAAAAATATCGCTCACTATGATTTTAGCGATTCTGGCAAGATTAGCCTGTAAGCATTCAGCCGTCAGCTATGAGCTATCAGCTTTCAGCCATCAGCATATGTGCTAGGCACACGCGATCGCGTTCAGCTTTCAGCTATCAGCTTTCAGCCATCAGCATATGTGCTAGGCACACGCGATCGCGTTCAGCTATCAGCTTTCAGCTTTCAGCCAACGGCTGAGCACTGACCGCTGACCGCTGACGGCACCTCAAGCAGCGTGCGCGAACGCGCATATGCTTACCTTTGGTATAACTCAAGTGATTATGCATCACAGTATGATTAAATTGGACGATTGCAGCAATAAATCTTTATGTTTTTCCGGCTACTGGTTACATTCTTATTTGCGTGCTCTGTTTTTTGTTATCCCTTACCCGTTCACGCCAAGAGTATAGCCTGCGATGGGAAACAACTCGTGGGAGCAGACTTATCTGGTGAAGACTTACAGAAAGTCAAAATTACCTATTGCAATTTGGACCAGGCTAACTTAGCCGATGCCAAATTGATCCAAGCATCTATCAAACATACTACCCTGAATAATGCTAATCTCCATGGAGCAGACTTGACCAAGAGCGACACCTACAACATTAGCTTCAATGATGCAGATTTAACTGATGTCATCTTTACTGGTGCCTTACTGCAACGTGCCAGTTTTGATGGGGCTGACATCACCGGTGCTGATTTTACTAGCACCCTGATCCAACCGGTCAGAGAACGGTTAAAACTCTGCGATGTAGCAAGTGGGGTGAATCCTACAACTGGTGTGGTGACTCGTGACTCTTTGGGGTGTTGGTAAGGTGTTGAATGTTGACTGTTGAATGTTGACTGTTGAATGTTGACTGTTGAATGTTGACTGTTGAATGTTGACTGTTGAATGTTGACTGTTGACTATCAAATAGTCAACAGTCTTGATCGATGGGGCTTACTTGACCGATGGTATGCTGGATGGTGTGCAAATTTGATAACTGTTTGCTAGAGGTGCATCTGAAAACTGGTGTTGCGACTTGTGAGTCTTTGGGATGTCGATTAAACGAGTAGGTGTAATTGGTGGAGGACAACTGGCCTGGATGATGGCAATGGCTGCCAAATCTTTGGGTATTCGGCTAGTGGTTCAAACTCCTAATATTACTGATCCAGCTGTCTGTGTTGCTGCTGAAACTGTCTTTGCTGCTATTGATGATGGGGTGGCTACCGAGCAAATGGCATCTCGCTGTGATGTGATTACCTTTGAGAATGAATTTATTAACCTCCATGCCCTGAAATATCTGGCAAAGCGGGGAATTTGCTTTTACCCCCGACTAGAGGCCCTAGCGCCACTGTTGGATAAATATGACCAACGCTGCTATTTCGATCGGATTGGTTTACCCCAGCCAGAGTTTATCAGTCTGGAGGGGGAAGTGGGTAAGCAGGAATTAAAGTCCCTAGCCTCTTCTCGAACCCCCATCAACCTGAGTGAGTTAGAGTTTCCTCTGGTGCTGAAAGCGCGACGCCAAGGTTATGACGGCAAGGGTACGTTTATTATTAAAGACAGTCATAGCTTACAGGAAACTTGGAACCAGTTAAGCAATCAACCTGTGGTGCTAGAAGAGTTTATTCCCTTTGAACGGGAGTTGGCAGTAATGGCTGCTCGTTCTGTAGATGGGGAGGTGGTGGTTTACCCGGTGGTGGAAACTCAGCAGGAAGAACAGGTGTGTCGGCGAGTGATTGCACCGGCCCAGATTAGCCCAGATACGGTGGCGGAGGTGAATGCGATCGCAAAAACTCTCCTGACTAGTTTAGAGGTAGTGGGAGTCTTTGGGATTGAGTTATTCCTGACTAGCAATAACAAAGTTTTGGTTAATGAAGTGTCCCCTCGTACCCATAATTCCGGTCATTACACCATTGATGCTTGCGAAACCTCTCAATTTGAGCAGCAACTGCGAGCCGTGGTAGGTTTACCCTTAGGTAGCCCACAGATGCATTGTCCCAGTGCAGTAATGGTCAATCTTTTGGGTTATGAATCTTCCCAGGATGATTACCAACAGAAACGGCAGACCTTAGCCAGTTTACCAGGGGCGTTTGTCCATTGGTATGGTAAGACTCAATCCCGCCCAGGACGTAAGTTAGGTCATGTTACGGTTTTGAATGATGGGAATTCGGTACAAGAGGTAATTGAGAAGGTTGAATCGGTTTGGTATGGCTAATACTCAGAATTAAGAATGTAGAATGTAGAATGTAGAATGTAGAATGTAGAATTAAGAATGTAGAATCTAGAATGTAGAATCTAGAATGTAGAATGTAGAATTAAGAATGTAGAATCTAGAATGTAGAATCTAGAATGTAGAATCTAGAATCTAGAATCTAGAATGTAGAATTAAGAATGTAGAATTAAGAATGTAGAATGTAGAATGTAGAATGTAGAAGTCTCAATTCTCAATTCTCAATTATTAATTCTTAATTATTAATTCTAAATTCTAAATTATTAATTCTACATTCTACTACTCCCTACTCCCTTTGCTAAAGCAGTAGATAACTGGCGTAAGCGATCGCTAACTTCTAAATTGACTTCGTGAGCCTTTAAATGTTCGGGCATTTCAGCCATTAGTAAGGGATTTTCTTCTAACCATTCATTCTGGGCTACTCCTCGCCACACGGCTTCATATTGAATAAAGCGATCGCGCAATTGATCGAGTTCCTGTAGGCAAAATTGCTCAAACCCTGCCGCTTCAAAGATGGCCAAACGCAAATAGGTTTCAAAGGCTTTGATATCCGTTTCAACTTCCAAGATTACCTCCTCCGCTGAATTGGTAGGTTTTGGTGGCACATCCCCAGAGACGTCACGAATACCTAATAGCTCATGGCGCAGCTTGGGATCATAGAGCAACTTTGACCCACGATTTACATATCGTTTTAGCACGCTGAAAGCCTTCTCTTCCCCACTGTAGTAATTATCGACTAGTTCTATATCGGCTCCCAGTCTTTTCACAATACGCTGACGAGTTTCACTCCCTAAAGGTCCACGAATTAAGGAGTCGGCAACGGGACGGGCAAAGCGAAGAAATAACGCCGTCAAACTTCGACTTAAGACTTCCACAAACTCCTCGGGATTACCAATAAGTCGCTGCTCTAATTCCTGGGTTTTCCAGAGTAACGTGGTCAGATAGTCAACTAACTTTAATGCTTCTTCCTTGATTTCCAGAGCAAGGTTATGAGCAATATCTACTAAGAAAATGCTAATGGTAGCAGAAAGTTCTTTCCGCCAGTTATAGTCAGTTAATTTAGCATCAAATACACCGGAATTATTTTCTTTAAAAATTTGCTGTTTTCTTTGCTCAGTATTGGTTCTAATTTCTTCAATTTTAGTCTCAATATCCTGGAGGTATCGAGACCGAAATTTTTCTACAATATCTGAATTGAGAGATTCTTCTCCTTCTGCAGTAGAGTTCCATATATTATCATTATAATAGTCGCTGAGGTCTGCTTTAATCGTTTTCCACTTTTCTTCCCACCACTGGGAAAATTCAATACGACGTTGATTTTCTTGTAATCGCTTGGCTTCCGCTGGATTCTCTGAATAACGCTTACTAACGATATCAAAAATTTCTTTTGATGTTGTTAATATATTTTCAATTATAGCCTCACAACGTTTCTGTAAAACAGTAACCCGTTTATTATTAATATAGTCAGTAATACGAGCCTTGATTTCCTGAATCCCAGTCGCGTCTTGTTTTAAGACTTCCTCATTTTCGATACCTGTCACAGAGTTAAGCTTAGTTAAAATTTCTTCAGGACTGCCAACTGATTCCAATGTTTGTTGATTAGCGAAGCCATTTAATACTAAATAAGCTCCCGCTGAACCGTGTACAATTTGCTCAGGAGATAATTTAGCTATTTCATGCCATCTATTTGATGCTTCATCAAGGTGTTCTTTAAGAGCTGCTGGACTAGCCAACTGATCAATCCGACTCAAGAAAACGAAAAATTTATCTGCAACGTTTACATTCTTATCACCCTGCTCAGTAAACTCAACAATTTTAAGTTCGTAGCCCTTGGGACTAGGATCTCGCTGTACCAAAATTACAGCATCACAATCTGACAGCATTTCTCTAGATTCTTCTATATGCTTGGCTAAACCTGAGTCTAATCCAGGCACATCATAGAAAACAATACCTTCAGCCTGGGCGAGTTTATTGGTATACAGCCTAGCTTCTAATACTGCATGGGCGTATTGCTCATCAGCAACATACTTGTTCAGGTCTTTGTTAATGTCTTCTAGGCGAGTAAATGGGATAGTTTTCCGACCTTCGCTACGAACTTGTCTTAAAGTGTCTTGATACTTTCGGATTGTCTCTAAATCTTGTTTTGCTCCATCACTATGTTTAGAATTACTGTTGGAAGCTGATTCCAGTTCATGCAAAAGACGGGTAAATTGTTCTTCGGTTTTAGGCTCAACTTCTAGCCTTTGCTGAGAATCTTGTTCAACGGAATAAATTTGTGTCGTTGTAAAGGTACAACGTCCCGCTTTTGCTGGCAGTAAATCACAATCTAACCAGGCATTAACAAATGTACTTTTTCCCGCCTTTTCCAAGCCCACAACAGCAATCCGAAATTCTCGCTTCTTCAAGCGTTCAAGCTGACGACGAGCAGGTTTTTCTTCTTCCAACAGCACCTCTTTGAGGTGACCAGGAACTCCGGCTTGAGGAAGCTTGGCTAAATCAAGGGCGTGGCGCAACACAGTTAAAGCGTGACTTAAACGAGTTTCATAATAGGATGAAGCAGTTTTCCAATCCATTTTTCCAATTTATTTTATAGCGTTTATTGCATGTATGAGGTACAGTAAGCAACCTCAAAGTC
>NZ_JAAHHE010000153.1:0-15313 GCF_010692525.1 Moorena sp. SIO3B2 | reverse complement strand
TTTGACCTGCTCCCTTTATAGTCGGGTGCATCTCATATTTGTAAAAAAGGAAGTGTGGGGCCCGGGCCCGGGGAGTGTGGGAATTTTCTCCCGAATTTTTGCCTAATTGCAAAACTGAGATGCACCCGCCGCGCTTCCTGGTTGCTCGCCGAAGATCGCGGCTCTTTTTGTTATGAGTATAGTATAACATTTGCCTATGGTTATTGTCAAACTCAAAATAAAAAAAATCAAGGCAATTTATAAAAATTGTAATAATTAGTTACAATATTATGATTATAATGGTAGCAAGTTTAGCTAGTCTTTGAAATAGGTATAATTGCCTGAACCTAAAAGTATTCAGCCGTTGTTGATAGTTTGGCTGATAGCTGAATGCTTACAGAGGAAAAATGAGTGAGGGATAGAGTTGTTCGGGTTTGGTTTTATTTTTGTTAAAGATGGGAAGACTTAAAATAGAAAACCTAACACTTCATACCCTTAAGGCTGCTTGACTGACAAATCTGGCTTTGTAGTTGGGCTTTCACTATGTTCAACCCAAGGCAGCTTATGGTTTGGTTGGGTTTCGCTACCGCTCAACCGCTCCCTAGGTAAAATCAAGGGTTTTAGAAGTTTTTTCAGTCAATCCGTTGTATTAGACCGCCCTTGGCGCTTAAACGTGGCGCTTAAATTAATAGTTATCTGGCAAATATTGGAGACAATAAATGGTATTAGAAAATCTCGACAACGTCCCCTGGACATCCTTAAAACATGCTTATGGAGGGGCAGAAGATACACCAAAGTATTTGCGGCTCCTTACTTCTTCAAATCCATCAGACCAAGAAAAAGCGTTTAATCACCTCTACTCAACTCTCTATTATCAAGGATCAGTCTATACCGCAGCAGTTGCCGCTGTTCCTTTTATGATAGAAATTTTGCAGGAATCCACTATTAAACACAAGCATTTTACCCTTGATTTGCTGTCTAGTTTAGCAGCGGTGGGGAGTTTTCACAATAACCACCAACATCTTTTCTTGTTTAAAGACGTGCGTGAAACCCCAGAGTTTAAAGCCAGGTTTCAAGAGGAACTTAACTGGGTTGCTGACTTACGTACTGAATTAGAAAAACATCTCCCTGTTTATTGTCTGATGCTCGATGATAACGAGAAGTTGAACCGCCTTTATGTATCTCATCTACTCTCAGTTTTACCTGACTTGCGTGAGCGCTCTATTCCTGAACTGATTAACCACCTAAAAACAGAAAATGATCCACAAGTACGAGCCAATATATTACATGTCTTAGGAAAACTTGATTATGCAAATCAGCAAGCTTTGTTTGAGGAATTTTGGCGGAGCGAAAAAAACAGACTTCCACAATGCGTTGCCCTGGCATGGTTTACTACCTGTTCTGGGGTACAGACTCCTGAGGAGGCACTTAACGCCCTAGTGGAAATATTGTTAACTGCTGATGAGGGAATGATTGGTGAATATGAAGAATTACCAAGTGTGGGACGATTCACCCCTAACATGGCAATTCCTGTTGCAATAGCAAGTTCTAAATATGCAGAGCGTATTTTACCGTGGTACACCAAGCAAGTGATGAGGAGTAATTTTGTAGGAGATAATTTTGGAATTGGCTTATTAGTAGTGGCACTAAGGCCACAAGGAAAAATAGCGAATATAAATCACCTTTCTGGATCCCAATGTCAGGCTATTATAGCAATTGCCAAAAAAGCTTGGCTAACTCCAAATTCGATTTACGGTAACATGATCGATGTGCTTAGAATGTTCGGCTTACCAGATACAAAAGAAGAGATAGATCAACTAGTTAGGCTCAATCTAAATCGCTCCCATGGATAGACCAGCTAACACTGCGTCGAATCGGAACGCGATCACCAGGCTGATTTGGTTTTGTGGTGGCAAATGACTGAAGTCGTTCCGATAGCTGTAGCAACCTGAAATCTATTATCCCTTATGATTGGAATTGTGATAATCTCCCACAGTGCTAAGCTAGCAGCTGGGGTCAAGGAATTAGCCCAACAGATGGTTCAGACATCCGTACCGATTGCGATCGCAGCGGGTATTGATGACCCGGAAAATCCCTTTGGTACCGATGTGCTGCAAGTCCAAGCTGCCATTGAATCGGTTTACTCCGATGCTGGGGTAGTAGTATTGATGGATCTAGGTAGTGCAGTGCTGAGTGCGGAAATGGCACTGGAGTTTCTGGATGAAGACCAGAAAAGCAAGGTAAGATTGTGCGAAGCGCCATTAGTGGAAGGTGCGATCGCAGCCGTTGTCCAAGCTGCGGCTGGTGGTGATATCGACCAAGGGATTGGATTAGCTAGATCAGCCTTGATCGGTGACACTTGATACTTTAGTTGGGATTCCCGCTACTGGTAGGGTTTCAGCACACAGTCCAAGTAAGCATTCAGCTGTCAGCGGTCAGCTGTCAGCAGATGTAACTCAGCATTATTCCAATGCTTACCTGTTTTATTAAAAAGCTGTTCCCGTGGCCTGCCCATAAACTGATAGCTGATAGCTGATGGCTGATAGCTGATAGCTGATAGCAGTCGCCAGGGCAGTTAGGACATGACAAAAGTCTCACACCCTTTGTAAGCGCAAGAGTTTTACTTCTGACAAATGACTTCTGACTTCTGACTTCTGCTATACCAGTCCAATTTCTTGATCAAAATCAATGACAAACCCCATGAACTATGGGAAGGACTGCTTTTGTCTGTCTTTAGACATAGAGTTTAGTTATCGATATTTAACCATTTAGATAGAGTAAAAATAATCCAAAATTTTATTTTAATAAAATTTTGGATTATTTTTACTACCTAAATAGCCTAATCAGGACGTGATTGGTAATTTATTAACCTTGGTATGTTGAAGGTTAAAAGTTGAAGCTTAAAGGTTAATGTGTAGTGGAGAGTTCAAGTTAGTTAAGAAAAAGAGGATAAAAAGAGAAAAAAAGGCTAAAAAAAAATTTAATAAACAATCCCAACTCAAGCTCTGACTGCACTTGAAGGATTAAGTTGACCAACCTAACTTGTTTTACTAGAACGAGTATGGAATACTTAATTTTGGTGCATCAACAGGACTTATGCTGGCAACAAACCTCAGTTCTCATCCCCCATCGGGCGAAAATGCTGAAAACGATACCGCTTTTTGGGTCGAGTCGCTCCTGGAAAAACTGTCTGATGGCGATAGCAGCGCCTTTTGGCCCCTGTGGGAACACTATAAAGACTATCTTTACCATCGCTGCTTGAGCTGGATGGGGGGTAATACCACTGAAGCACAAGATACTCTTTCTGAGATGATGGTCAAGGCTTGGGAAAAATTGCCCAAATTTGCCGCAAAGATTACCAATCTCAAAGGATGGCTGACCAAATTTGCCCATAACTTCTGTATAGACCGACATCGAGAAAACAACTCTGGGGCAGTAGGAATAGAAAACCTGGAAGGGATGGCAGTGTCAGAGGGGAATGGGTTGGTTACGGAATTCGATAGCCCAGATTTAGTTGTAGAAAAGAACGAACTATTAGAGGTAATCCAAAGTGCTCTAGAGGATTTGCCGGAGAATCAGCGCCAGGTATGTGTCTTGCGCTTTGAGCAGGATTTGTCTCACCAAGAGATAGCTCAACGACTGGCAATTTCCAACGATAGCGTTCGTAAACGCATCCAACGAGCTAGGGGGATACTGCAAAAGCGGTTAACTAAGTATCGGGCCGGGTTGGATCAGAAGGCTTACGGGGAGATCGCCAAATTGCAGGAGATTAGGGGAGTAGAAGAGCAGGAGAGTAAGGAAGAAAAAGACAGAGAAAGCGATGTAACTCCCTCAAACCAAGAGATAGGAAAAGGGGAGCAGGAGAAAACTGAAAATTCGGAGTCTTTAAGGCAGATGCCAGTGTCGGAGTCTGTTTCAGTCGAAGAGCCTTATAAGGATTTAGACAAAACGGGAGTAGAGATAACTTCACTGGATAAGCCAGATTTGGCAGTTAAGCCAGCAGTGGAGATAACGTCACTGGATAAGCCAGCATTGGCAGTTGAGCCACTATCTGAACTACCAAAAGTAATCCCAATTAAAAAAGAGCCCAGAAGTAGGGACAGCAAAAACCAGCAAATTTTAAGCAGACCAAGAAGCTCCCAGGCATTACTCCCCTTGGCTGGAAAATCACTATTGGGGAGTACTCCAAATCCCCAATCAAATCACGGGAGCGATCGCAATCCTATCCAGAGCCATGGCGTTAAACTGCTTACGCCCCAAGAGATAGGAATTTCTCCACCACCGCGAGAGCATCGGAGCATTCAAGCACCAATAGCAAAGGATATTTCCCAATTTCCCATCCTGATTTTGGCGACAATTGTGTCTTGGTGGGGCACTCTCAAAACGAAGGTAGAGCCAAGCTGGAATCAGAGGTCACATACAGGGAATAGAGGCCCGCCAGATCAGCTTTCATTTCTGGTCATGGCTAATTTGCTCATAGCAGCTCAAGGGCATTACCTAGAGTAGCTACTAAGAAAAGGTAAGCATTCAGAAGTCAGCGGTCAGCCGTAAGCCATAGTCCTTTGACTGATGGCTGATAGCTGTTCCCTTAGCGTGCGCGTAGCCCATAGGCTGATAGCTGAATGCTTACAAGAAAGGCTGGTGTGTTTTTTCACAACCAGCTAGTATTCCCATGACAAAAAGCCAAACAAAAAACGGTAAAAAAGTTCCTTCAAAGCTTTAACAAACAGCAGAGAAGGGATAATATCCTCATGGCTATGAGCACTGGTAAAAAGCCAACTAGCCAAAGGAACAATCCCCACAAAAAAGACATATATCAAGGAAAAAACAGGGAATAAAAATTTATCCGTCGCCAGTCACAAAAGAGTTAATTGCTCCGTCATAGAAATGTCAGGTAAAACTGAGGAAGTGGAAGCAGGTCAAAGTCAGGTAAAACTCAGGGCAAACGCATCTTATGTTTGTACATGCTGGCGGTGCCAAGATTTCAGAGGTCGAGTCCTGTTTTTAATCAATTGATGAAATCATTACTGGATAAGGGTTTTGTAATTTAGATGCGTTGGATTAGCCATTTGGGAGATCCAAGCCATGATCACCGAAGCAGGCAGTCCTTTCAGTACCTGTACCGTACTGTTAGCTCAGATGACCGCCAGCATAATGAAGTTTACTTGACTTTATCCCTGAAACATAATTAGTATTTTTCTCAAAAAAAAACAATACCAATTCATAGGATCCTTAACATTGAGTAACAAGTATTCTGCAACATTCCTGGAGCGAGGCGGTTTAGAGGACGAAAATATCGACCTCTTCACCGGCAAAATTAATTTCACCATTCCTCTAGCCACGTTGGATGGGATTAGTCCTCAATACCAGGTGGTTTTAAACTACAGATATAACAATAGCCACAAACTGCTTTTCCAAAAGTGGAATCGATTTTGGGAATCAGGCTGGCTGGGTGTAGGCTGGTCGATCAGTCAACCGGACAAAATCTTCCGCATGAAGCTTTCATCTAAGCAAGGTTTTGACCATGGTACTCACCTCGATGAAATCATTTACTGGGTCAGGAACGGTAGTTTTTCCCAGTTGATGGTCGAAGAAATAACACCAGGACCAGGAATTCAACTCCATATCACCTATCGCCTCAGAGAAGACCCCTCGATCAAAGTCATCCGCCACATCTACGATGGTTACTATGATGGTGACGGCGAATGGGAGATTATCTATCCCACTGGGGAAACATACCACTTCCGCCCAGAGGAGGGTTTGGAAGACACAGAAAATCCCTCCGCTGAATATCTTCAGACCAAGCAAGTTCTAGAGGAAGTGAAGCACTTGACTGGTGAAGTAACTTCTGCCTCAGCGGAAAAAGAAGTGTTTTGGCAACAGGCTAGCTATGGCAATGTCCAAAATTACTACAGTCAATTTATTTCTGTGGATGGGGAAAACCAACAACAGTGGATTCGGGCATGGAATCTGACCAGTATTGAGGATATTTACGGCAATAAAACTGTATTTTCCTATGCCCAAGAAATTCAGCCAGTAGGTAGAGGTGAGAACAATCAGACGAGTACTATCTATAGTTATCTATACCGGGTAGCAAACGCTAATGGCGACAAACTGGT
The DNA here is from genome assembly GCF_010692525.1 of Moorena sp. SIO3B2. NCBI lineage: Bacteria > Bacillati > Cyanobacteriota > Cyanophyceae > Coleofasciculales > Coleofasciculaceae > Moorena > Moorena sp. SIO3B2. The sequence continues at coordinate 9,215 of NZ_JAAHHE010000153.1, read as the reverse complement.
AATCAATTATCTACCTAAGGATCGTTCGGAAATTAACAAGCAACACCTGGTTGCGGAAGAACCCAATGGTTATCAAGAACGACTTCAGAAATTAAAAATTGCTTCTGTTGATCTGATTAGTCAAGGCCGAATCATCAGAAAACAACTAGAAGAAGGACAGATTAAAGCAGACACTCTTTACGCGAAAAGGGTTTTGTCTAAAATTAAAACTTTGGAGTATGGTCAAACTCAAACCAACTTTGTGCAGATCGAACCAGACCTAGCTTTTACTTATTACACTGAAGCTGACGGTGTCGATAACAACGCTGATAATAGTAGTACTGAACTTCCTTTTTACAAGGATGGTGCCTTATTTGGTGCTCTTAAGACTATCACTGACCCCCTAGGTTGCCAAACACTCTACACCTATGGGGAACAAGAAATCGACGTTGAAAGGAGTATTTCCTTTGATGAAAATACCGGTCTTTCAGAGATTGAACATCAATCTGAATCTAATTACCTGTTAGTAACTGGTAAGAATAGTAGTGGCGACAAGGAATTACGCATCCATTACTGGACAAACAATGGCTGGAAGACACAAACCCTTCACACTGAACCATCTTCCCAGAACCCCAGAAGCTTGTTTGCACCGGGAAGGTTAGTGACTTCTGACAACACCATTGCTTTTTCAGCCAACGATCGTAAAGTTAAAATTTATGAGTTAGACAAGAAAACTGGTGCTAAATGGGAGCAGACTATTACTGTGGATCCACCCCCTGACGACGATAACACCTCAATCCCGTCGGATATAGTCCCAGTTCTTTCCTTGAACGAGAATTATCTCGCCATTTTTTATCCTCGCGTAGTTATAGATGAAAGTCTGAATCAGAGGCGGCAAAGCATTCACATTCTACCTAGAGACCATGCCAAAGAAACTTGGGTTGACCAACCCAATCTTATCTATACATACAGACCTTTTGAACTCCCTACACCCGTTGAGAATATTAGGGAATATCAGATTGCCACTAGGGATAGGTTAGTTTGTGTAGTTCAGTTAACCTGTGCAGGGGGTGATGACGTTGACGAAACCAAATACAAACTAAGAATCGGTTACGTTTTCTTTAACTTAGACAATGATTATACCTATCAAGGATATCCAGGGACGACCAATATCGATGGTTCTTATCTCTATGACTCGGGTAGTAGCAAATACTGTAATGCCGGTGGATACATAAAAAAAGAGAGCTTTAATTCCCTGACAATCATGGACAATTTCATCGCCATTAACTATACCACTATCCCGAAATACAACGATGGCGATTTAAATTATGAGTTCAACTTTGGTCAGGTTTTGTCCTACGATCTTGATGGGCAAAATAATTGGCAGGTAAGCCCCCATCCCATTCAAGATGATATTAACAATCGTAATTTCCCGCAAGCCGGGAACAGTCCCAGGTGTTATTATGTCCCTAACTTCTCTTTAGTGACGGACTCTCAGTTTCTGGGATGCTCCTATTCCATTGGGATTGCTCAGAATATCAACGATGGTAATCCCGAATACGATGATGATGACAGAAGGGAATATCAACACTTCCAAACAGTAACGTTCTTTTATACCTATGACGGGAAGGAGTGGAAAAAAACTGAATACGACGGTGTTGACTGGCATCCACTAAGTCGGGTCAATCAATCATTGACATTCTATAATGTTGGTTTGAGTCGCCTGCAATATATGGATAAAGGGGTTTTTGCCAAAACTCACCAAGTCAAGCCCAACTCTCACAAAGATCTGGATGCCAAACAAAAAGAATTTTTAGTCTACAAGGAAGATGAAGAAAGATTTCTGGTTAAATATCTGCCCACCATGCCTCTGGAACCAGAAAAGCCAGACAAACCCAAACCCCCGAAAATTGCCGTAATTTTTGGATGGATTACGTTTGGTCTGGAGATCGTGTCCATTGCCCTAGGCATTGCCTTGATTCCGGTCACGGGTGGGGCATCTGGTGTGGCTGCTGGAGTGCAGATCACTGGGAAAGTCGCTAAAGGGATAAACAAAGCCATTCAAATCGTTGACACTGTTAATCAGGTCGTCAGTGCGATCGGTTCTGTTGCTACAGCAATCGTTACGAACCAAATGATTAACAACATGATGGATTCTATGGGTGGAGTCGGCGTTTATTCCTCTGGATTCAAGCGGTTTGTCGTTGAACGCAACGCTATACTGTATCGCAATAATCAAGGAGACTTTGAAATTACCAGCGATCGCTTGGAAGCAGGAACCAGCGGTGAATTAACCTACCATAGCTTTTTTACCCCTGAAGACGACTTTATTCCCTTTGTCATTGAGATAGAAGACAATCAGTCCATTCTCTACTTCAAAATTTTAAGAAACAACAAACTTTTGGATCGGCCCATTGAAGTAGAAAGAATTCCGAGCAATCAACAAAAAATGGTTGTATCTGGCGGGTCTAGCAACGTTATTCTTTACAATGGTTGCCATGAACCTCAATATGAAGATGATAGTCGCTGTAGTGGGACTCAGCCCAGGTCCTACAAAATTTTCAAATTCTACGATGAAGCACTCAAAGGTAAGATTATCGACTATATCGTCAGCAAAACCACAACCATTCTGGACAACGAAAGAGAATTCCCAACTGATTACGAATACGCTTCAGCCAGAGCACTTTTCGGTATTGGGATAGGAGGATTCTATAAAGAGGTCACAGTATACCCAGGTGGTACCGAGTCTGGTGAATACAAAAAGTACTATTTCTACAATGGCAACGAGGAAGATTCTGAATTAATTGAGGTGGAAAATGAGTAAGCAACCAATTAATGAGTATGGTCAATTTGTCAGGGGCAGTTTGCACAAAGTAGAAGTTTATGTCAAAGATACTGCTCAGCAGACTGAAAACTATACTTATAAGCTCAAAAAGCAGACTGATACCGATAGCTATACCAGTCTCAAGCAAGAAGATACTCTAGAATATGATGACGGTACAGTTGCTCGTCAACAAAGCTACATCTACAACAGTAGAGATCAGATCCAGGAAGTCGTGGAGTCTGCTTATGATTATCAGCAGGACAATGTTACTGTTGACACCTTCCACATTCAACACACCAAATATCTTTGGGAGAATTTTCAGAACCAGCCAGACCACGAGATTTTCCAAAGAAATATGCTCAGTTTGCCAGATGAATCTATCCGCATTACGGCTGAAGGAAATCCCGATGCTGTCAAAAGTCAAACTGGTCAGAAATACATCTATATAGATTCCAACAATTCCTACTACCAACAAGAATTGCTAGTATCGATTTCCTCAGATCCCAAGGATTGGGGGGAAGACAATTGGCGAATAGTGGAAGAGGTAGAGGAAAGAGATCCTCAAACTAAGTTACCCATCCTAAAATCTCTTCATGGTCTCAACCAAAGTGGAACCGACGTTCCTTCTTATACGAGAATGATTCCTGCTGTTGTCGATTCCGCCAGCAGGAGGAGTCGCGATAAGGTGGTGGCAACAGTCGTTAGTAAGAGCGATCGAGATTTTTTCTATTTACCCATCGCTAAATATGAGGAACATTATTTGGATGAAGGCGTTTGGAGTATTACTAACGGTGCTATTATCGCCAACACCAACTCTAAGTTTAGGAACAATGTCGTCACATCCGTAAGTGGGGAGTATCGTATTGCCTTTTTGAAAACAGGAGACCTTTCTTCGGAGAAAAAATACGTAATCTGTGGATGGATTAATCCTGGCAACAATGGCATTAACTTGGTCATGAATGGGGAAACGATCCCCCTAACTGACGAAACGGGTGATGTTTGGGTTTATTTTGAAAAGCCGATCGATGAGGGTTCTAGTCAACTCGAAATTGTCGGTAGTCCCTTATCAATGGTGGACTACCTGTGGATCGCTGCTGTAGATTGTGACTTCTCGATCAATGCCTTTTCTAATTCTCTAGACGAACATATTGCGACCATCAGAAAGAACGGTTTAGTCGATTACCGCATCTATAACGACAGGAACAGTTTGTGCGATCGCTTTACCATGTCCTCTGAAGGCAAAATTTTTGACTACGAAATTAGTCTTTTCAGTTTCAGTCGCTTCGATAACCATGCCATTTACCCCGCAGCAGCACAAACCGGGGATTTCGATCCCGCACATCCTAACTATAGTCTTCAAATTTCCTTTGTAGAGGACGGCTTTTATCTTCCCAACTTTTCCCTCGCTAGTCTGAATACAGCGGATTTTGGTCTGAAAGTGCAAAATTTTAACTATGGTAACGATGAGTTCGGAATTTTAGCCCTAGACCAAGATAGCCAGCTATTGTTCTCCTTAACCTTCGTCAAAAACACCGAACAGCCTTTGCGTCAAGGTTACTATACCTTCAATACAGCGAATGACGAACCCCTGACAACCCCACTCGAGTTGGCAGCGCGGGAGTGGTTGTTAGTCGTCACTAGGGGGGTATTCTTCTTTTTTGGCGATGGCAAGTTACTGCTTTCATCCAAAACAGTTGACTTTACAGCAGCCACTTCTGTAAATCTAGCTGCCTATAATACTGGTGAATTTAGGGATGCCTTCATTTTCAAAAAACCAGTGATCAGCACTATCTTCATCGATTCCAAAGGACGTGCCCGTCAAGCACAGAGTTTAAGTATTGACTACAAAACCGAAAAACTAACAGACGTAGTAGTCAAGGAATTCATTTATGACGGTTTTGGCCATCAAATCATTGTCACCAAAAATGCTAAAGCTAGGGATAACGAGCTGTTTACATTCCGAGATGACTTCATTGAGGACATTAATGACATCGGAGTCTTAGATGGTGAATTGAAGGAGTCATTAATGGATATGGATTTTGGTGAGATTGAAGCTTCCTTGCCTTATGTAAGGTTTGCCTATGATGGACTGCTTAACCGCAATACCCTTGATACTCTGCGTCAAGGTTTTCCTTACAATTTTTTCTCTGAGTATCAGAAAGACTCATCTTATAACGGTGAGGCAGAATTAAACGAATTGAGGGCAGCCGGGGGTATCCCTAACACTCGTCCCCTCAGAGGAATCACTCAAAAAGTACCCCTGGATGGCGAACAAAAGATTCACTATTCCTTCTTGAGTGGTGCCAAAGGCGAGTTCCTCGTTAGCCAAATCAAACTGGATGACAACAACAAAATTGTTTGGAAAAACCAGTCTAAGTGGGAAAACTCCCAACAAGTACTGAAGACCTTAGCACCTCAAGATGGTTTAGAAAGTACCGTAACCGTAGCTAACTCTGACAGAAGGCAGATTGAATGGCAAGATCCTGACCAATCCGATACAACCTATGTAATCAAAGATTATTTCAACAGGGTTCGATTCGCCAACGATGCCGACGGACGTAAGTGGCGATACTTTAAATACGATCAGTTAGGACGAGTTTGTGAAGTCGGTATTCTCAAAGATGTAGATACTATGCAGCCTGGGGAAGTACCCAAATACTTGCTCAATCAAGCCAACAATACAGACTATCCCTCCACTAGCAGTGAAGGTGAAAGTCTGACTGAATACTATTACGATATGGATGATTTCCGGGAGGGATATGATGACTAAAGTGACTAAAAACTTACATGGTCGCTTAGTTCGAGTTAAACATCGGGATAGCCTCGAAGATAATAACTGGGTGGAAACCATTTTTCGCTACGATGACCTCGGTAGAGTCGCACGGGTAGGAGATGGAGAAGCTAACCCGAAAGTTGTTCGCTATGAATACAACAATTCCGGGCTAGTGACAAAGATGACCTATCCCACTAACACTCCTACTGAAATCGAGTATAGTTACGACTCTCTGGGTCGTCGGTGCGAAATCAAAAATAAGAGTAGCAATCGAGTTTATGCAACCAATTATCAATACAATCTCGAACATCAATTGGTATCGCGTACTCTCAATCCTGAAATCGACCCCTATGATGAAATCATAAAATATGACTTTCAGGAACGGCCGATCGACAAAGATTACAAAGCCAATAGTGATTCCTACTTCCAGCAACAACTTGAGTACCTACCGGGATTTTTGTCCCAAATACCCGTGAATCAACTGGAAAATGGTCTAGATCGAAGGACTAGGAGACGCAGGGGTCTGGGGAGGCGCAAAGCTTCTAACAACAAAATTTTTCCCTCACGAACTTCCGTCTCAAATCCTAAATTCAAAGCGAACAGAGGACTAGCAGCATTCCAGTCCGATCTGGATTTTGAAACAGACTTGTATCTGGAAGATAATCGGTATTGTACTGTCTTCACTGACGATGACTCTGGTACTACCCTGATTACCCTACATTTCACAACATTCTTGCCAAACCTTAAATTCCGTTTCACCTACCAAAGTGTGTTTGGGGGGTACAAGATTGAGGTCTTGGGTCAAGATAACATGTTTTTACGAGTCTCTAATGGTCGATTCATTGCTGGAACTGAGAACAATGCCAGCTTATTTTTACTCGAAGAGTACGGAGAGGGGTTTCGATTAAAACAATTACTTGATCCAGACCAATATTGGGGTTTGGATGATGAATATCAGGTGATTTTTGTGGAAAGCCACAATGCTGTCACGATGTATAAGGATGCTTTACCACAAGCGCCTGAAGGGTATCTCTTCTGTCAATTAAATTTCCCCCCCTCTCCTAGTATGGATCTGGAAATGACTATGATTGAAGGGGTGGACTCGATGGGCTTTAGAACATACTTTCTGGTTGTCAACTACGGTCAATACCCAAGAACCCGCTTCTGTATTGAGGAAGTTATAAACATACCAGATCGATTTATGATCAGGGTATTAGATGGAGATGCAAAAGATTGGAGGCTTGCTGTTCAGTATCCTCCTAATAGAGAAGTTAAATCTTTATCAGGAACCACAGGGGCTACCTGCCAGTTCAACGCAGAGCCATTGGGGTCTGGGCTCGATTACTACAAATTTAGTACTGTTATGGTTTTCCCAGACGAACAGTATATCGAGGTGTACAATAATCAGGCTGTTCGCGGTAGCTCGAGTTCTGCTTGGTGGTTCAGAATAGGTGAACCCTCGCCAGGGTCTCCTTCGCTACAATCTGCTCAGGCACTCCTCAATGCAACTTACAAATCTGATTTCATCGTTAACACTACGTTCCAGGGTTCTAAATACAACTTCAAAAACCTGGATGTAGTCTACAACTATGATTATTTGGGGCGACTGATAACCTCTGCCAAAGAGAGTGAGACCAGCTACCAATACGATCGTAACGGTAACCTAGATCGAACCAATGGTCGTAGCTACGAGTATTTTTCCGGTTCTAACAAACTGCAACGCATTGTAGATAATGGTCAGACCATTCGTGAGGTTGCAGATTATGATGACCTAGGCAACATTGCCGTCATGACCAACTCAGATAGTAAGCAAGTTACATTTACTAGACGAGTGCTAGGAGACCTAGTCAATGGCGTACAGATTCAAGGCGGAAGCACCATCACCTTACAATACGACGGTTTGGGTCGAAGAGTAAAAAAACAATCAACTACGACTGAAGAATACATCTACGGTCGGGGTAAACTCCCTTTAGTTGTTAAAGGGGTTGCTGGTGTTGAGGAGTTGCTCTACATTTATGATGGCGATAGCATCATCGGATTTGAAGAAAACGGTAATACAACCTATTTACTGAGCGATCATCTTGGTTCCACTCGAGTTGCTATTGATAGCAATAACAATAGCTTGTGTAGCTTCGAGTACGATGATTTTGGGAAAACGGTAGTTGCTCCCTCATCTGAAAACGAAGCACAGAAAGTCAGCTTCCGCTATGCCGGTCAATGGTGGGATGAAGATTTACAACTTTATCATTATCACAGCCGTTTCTACGATCCAGACTTGAGGAGATTTATCAGTATAGATCCAGCAAGAGAAGGTTTTAGTCCTTACGTATATGTAGGGAACAATCCCATTAACCGCATCGATCCTTCCGGCTTATTCTCATTCAAGAAAAGGTCAGGGAGTTACGATTTGCTGTCAGCACAATCTGATAAAAAAAGCGAAAAGAAAGGTAAATTCGACATCATCAAGGAGATGTTTGGAGAAGCAAAAGAACGACTTTCAGAGCTAGAAATCCCAGGCAAAACAGAGGATTCACAATCAGAATATACGATTAGTTCAGAACTATTCGACCAAAATAATTACGGCAGCCAACTGCAAAACACAACGTCTGGTATTCGACCAGAAACTAGGCTACACGAGACCTACATTGGTACAACTGCATTCAGTTCTGCTGATAGTCCCCGCTTCACCTTAGCCTCCTACCTGGAGCCTCAAAGAAATCTAATTGAAGCAGGCGATATTAACAGCGTACTACAATTTAGCCAATTGGATTATGCAATAGAGCCGGATTTTCAAGCAATGCTTCAAACACCTGAAAGTAAAGCTATGAACGATTCTTTTGAGCAGATGACAACCAATATTCCTCCCTCTAGCTATACCCAGGGTGACAAGGAGATAGCAGTTACTCCACTCTTAAGGGACAAAGTCGAGCTAATTTTAGCGCGAAGGGCAGCAGAAACAGGAAGATTTCTAACTAAGGCAGAGGAGGAGGAAATACGAGAAATGCTGGGAATTTAATATAGCAGTTCTCAATTTGATGAGGTACAATCAACTGATTTTTTAGGGAACAGGGAACAAGGAACAGTAAATGTATTGAGGGGGTGACAGGCTCCCTCAAACACACCAAAGAGAGACTTTTAACCCACATTGGGTTAAAAGTCTCTCTGTTGTAAAGGTGCGCTTGACCCATTAAGAATTAAATTCGCCACGGGTCGCACCTAAATGTTGCTAGTGGTGCTTTAGGGACGGGGGAGCCCTCATTTTCAGCGTTGCTGAATATCGGAATGTAATCACATCTATTCGGGTCAGTTGTCAGTTACCCTCCATGATTCTATTAATCAGCAATGCCTTCCCTTTTGCCTCTTGCCTCTTGCCTCTTGCCTAAGGGAGTATGTTCACAACTCAAATACAAAGGTGTTTATATACCTTATGATCTCAATTGTGATTATCTCCCACAGTGCTAAGCTAGCCGCTGGGGTCAAGGAATTAGCTGAACAGATGGTTCACACATCCGTACCGATTGCGATCGCAGCTGGTATTGATGACCCGGAAAATCCCTTTGGTACCGATGTGCTGCAAGTCCAAGCTGCCATTGAGTCGGTTTACTCCGATGCTGGGGTAGTGGTATTAATGGATTTAGG
>NZ_JAAHHE010000152.1:10279-15539 GCF_010692525.1 Moorena sp. SIO3B2 | reverse complement strand
GTAGGGTGCGTTAGGGGCGGGCTCGCCCTCATTTTCTGCCTCGTAGCCAGAGTTGGGATAGCCCGTCCCGTAACGCACCGTCAGAGTTGGGATAGTCCGCCCCGTAACGCACCACCCAAGGGCTCTGTAGCTGATGCGTTCCCATAGCAGCTCGTACCGACCATCGCTTTTAGCGATTGACCTTGGCCTTTCGGCCACGCTACGGGAATGGTCACGCTACGCGATTGACTTTTGGTCACGCTACGCGATTGGCCGTAGGCCACGCTAAAAGCGATCGCATTCAACAAAAACTATCCTCTTGATCCATTACACTCCCGACTCCCCACTCCCGATTCTAAATTCTAAATTCTAAATTCTAAATTCTAAATTCTAAATTCCCTACTCCCGTCCTACCACCAAATCCCACAAGGCATCAATACCACTGCCCACATACTCTGAATCCTGGTGTTGTTCAATCCATTCAATTACAGTAGGGAGAATATGATTAGATGTTTTGCCCAATTTGCCCAAGGCATTGGCTGCGTCCTTACGCACATCATAATCATCATCCATTAGTAGTGCTAGGAGGGCGTTGACTACCGTTTCTGAGATGTTGCCCAAATTGCCCAAGGCTTCCGCTGCACTCACACGCACATCAGAATCATCATCCTGAAGTCCTGCTATGAGGGCGTTGATTACAGTTTCTGAGCTGTTGCCCAAATTGACCAAGACATTGGCTGCCGTCACACGCACATCAGAATCATCATCCTGAAGTCCTGCTAGCAGGGCGTTGATTACAGTTTCTGAGTTGTTGCCCAATTTGCCCAAGGCATTGGCTGCTATCACACGCGCAACAGAATCATCATCCATTAGCCCTGCTATGAGGGCGTTGATTACGGTTTCTGAGCTGTTGCCCAATTGGCCCAAGACTTCCGCTACCCTCAAACGCACAAGAGAATGATCATTCATTAGCCTTGCCAGGAGGGCGTTGATTACAGTTTCTGAGTTGTTGCCCAATTTGCCCAAGGCATTGGCTGCCCTCCAACGCACAAAAGAGTGATCATCTTTTACTAGTGCTATGAGGACGTTGACTACCGTTTCTGAGCTGTTGCCCAATTGACCCAAGGCTTCCGCTGCCCTCAAACGCACATCAGAATCATCATCCTGAAGTCCTGCTAGCAGGGCGTTTATTACAGTTTCTGAGCTATTGCCCAATTTGCCCAAGGCATCGGCTGCCCTCCTACGCACAACAAAATCATCATGCTTTAGTCGTGTCAACAATATTGTAATTACCTGATATTTTTCCCCTAACTCGTGTCGATAGTTCAGCAATCGTATGTCATCAATTCGATGGAATTCTTCCTTCAACAATTCCAATACCTGTGCCTCAAAATCCGTTTCATACAAACTACAAATTATCTGAAAAACCTGCTCGCGAATCTTCTCACCAACCCGCTCCTCACTACTCACCTCCAACTCAACCAACCGCTCCAAAATATCTTGAACTAACTCACTATCAGTACTTCGTAAATTTTTCGGGTCTTCTCCCAAACAATTACCAGCAAACAACAAATCCCGATGTAACCAGTGCTCATAGTTACTCTTATTATTCAAAAGTGCATTAATCGCCTTTGCCGCATTTTTCGGTTTTTGTTGTGCTATCAGCAATAATAACACTTCGCGCCAGTGGGAGTCATGTAAATGCTCCCGAATATGATTCAAAACAATATCGAAATTATACTCATTCTCCGCTTGATAGTTAATCTCCTGAGCACACAAATATTCCTGAAAGGTCTTATGGACAAAACCATAACAATCTTGCCCCTGTTCATTCAACAAACCCGTGCGCTTCCGAATCAACTCCACAAACCGTTTCGCCTCTTGCTTGGCTTTATACAAATCCACCTGCTTCAAGGTTTTAATCTGCTCAGCCAATTGGTTAATCAAATCATCTTGATCAATAAGCGTGCCACTATCCTTATCTTCAGCATTTCCCTGAGAATGAATCCAATACGCCAACCATTCCATCAATCGGCGTAAGTCATCCAAACTCAAATAGGTCAACCACTTATCACTACTTAACTCTTTATTAGCATCCCAAGAGGTTAACAAGGTTTCCACTGCTTTGTCATAAAGCTTATAGCGTTCCTTGGGCAAAACCGCTTGATACCGATGAATTAATGCAATAATTGTCAACAATAACGGATTCCGTGCCAATAGCTTAATCCGGTCATTATCATCGAGAGCCTTTCGTAAACTATCCTTGCGCCTTTCAGCTTCTGCTTGGTCTTGAAAGCGACTGTTATACCAGTTATCAATAAACGCGGAAATCTTGCTATCATCAAAGGGTTCAATTTGATAGTGGGGAAAGTCCTCAGTGCGGAAAAAGTCCCGTCGATAACCAGCCGGTCTAGATGTAATAATAGCGCGATTTCTGTCAAACTGTCCTAAAAAATTCTCGATGCGCCTGACTACATCATTGCGTTTAGCCTCTTCTGCTACTTCATCCAAACCATCCAGCAATATCAACGCCCTACCATCAGACAACCAATGCTCAAAAAATCCAACTGGTAACCGTTGCACTGACATCGTGTTTTCCGCAAACCCACGAGCATAGTCGATCAGGTTTTTATCGAGATTTATCCCAAAATCTCGCATCCTAATTAAAATCGGTAGCCAGTCCGTATCACCATCTAATCCCAAAACCTCAGCTTTGCTCTCAGCCAACATTACCGCAAAATAACTCATCAACGTGGTTTTTCCCGAACCAGGCGCACCCAATATCACCACTCGTCTCGACTGACTTTGGCTCAATAGCTGCTGAGCCAAAAATTTCCGTCCAGTCGTCTTTTCCAACAACGCCCTTTCCGGCTTTTCCCCACTTTCTGCTGCTAACAACTCCCGCTCCCAACCGCCAGCAGTTGATACCTCTTCCACCACATCGGGCATTACAAAAATCTGAGCTAACTTCTCCGATTTCTCTACCTCTTGCCCAGGCACAGCAATGCCAGCAAACTTGACATCATCAAACCAGTTAGCTAACTGCTCACAATAATCCTGTTTAGCTACCTGAAATTTTAGATAAGTAACCGTATGCTGAAAATAAGCATTAACAAATCTCTCTATCCAAGGTTTGAGACTATCTTGATTTAGTTTAATGTTATGGGTTTCAGCTTGCTGTTGAAATACCCTGATTAAAATATCCCGGTCTGGCTTACCTTGATTAATTAACGGTTTATGTAATTGTTCCAAAACCGCCGAGTTAGTAAAATAGCCCTGCAAAAAATTTTTAACTCCATTCAATCCATCCGGGGGAGCATGAAAAAATAACAACTGGCTCGGTTCCAGTTGTTTTTCCCATTCCTTAACTGCCTCTTCTCCAGCTTGGATTGCCTTCTCTACATCGCTTTTCGTCAGAGCTTTAACTATACGCTTACCTGCTTCTCCCGCAACAGTACCTAACAACGGTGACGCGATTTTCGATAGTTCTAAACTAGCCAAAAAGGAGAATGGTTCCATAATTTATAGGTAATTATGTTCGATGCTATAGCGTTTCTATGATTTATGAGGTACGCTTCTCAACCTCAAAGTCCCCCTTGATAAGGGGGATTTAGGGGGATCTCTTTGTACCTCATGGCATAGAGAGTTGCTATATAGCGGTTTTTATCCTAATGAGGTACACAGAATTTTTTCCCTGTTCCCTGTTCCCTAAAACCAGGAAATCTGTACCTCACCAAATTGAAAACCGCTATATTAATTATAGCAATTTAGGGAGTAGGGTTTTTTGCGTGGGTTTTGATCCCCCTAAATCCCCCTTAATAAGGGGGACTTTTCAGATAAATTTCCGGACTTCTTACAATAATCAGGCTTTTGAGATAGATTTCCGGACTCCCCCCAATGATCACGGGGGGGGCTGGGGGGGATCGAGCGAGTAAATGCAATAGAAAGGGATGGTATGTAGGAGCCGCTAAGCAAACCCACTCCTCCAACTAAGACCATTACCCTCATTCCTAATCCCTAAAAAAATTCGATAAAATCGTTAAATTATTAAATTTTGAAACAGCTCTAAGTTGTGTTAGAGGGAAGCTCACTGCTTATCCGATAGCACACTGCTTCAAAATTATGCAATACTTCATCATTGGTAAATCGAATTACTTTTAATCCATAACCTTCAATAATCTGACTTCTTTCTTTATCATAAGCTTGGCCAGCTTCTGTATAATGAGACTCTCCATCAACTTCAATAACTAATTTTAAAGCAGCGCAATAAAAGTCAAAAATAAAATTACCTATCGGTCTTTGTCGCAAGACTCTAAATTTAAAAATTTTCAAATAGTCAGACCACAGCTTTTTCTCGGCTGGTGTCATAGTTTTCCTTAATTCTCTAGCTCTGCTTACTAAATTGGAGTTATAAGGTAGATGAAATTGTCTTTGTTGGCGATCGCACATTTTACAAGAATTGAACTTGTGGTTTTTGCCGTGGGTTTGGATCCCCCTAAATCCCCCTTAATAAGGGGGACTTTTAAGATACATTTCCGGACTCCCCCCAATGATCACGGGGGGCTGGGGGGGATCAAGCGAGTAAATGGGATAGAAAGGGATGGTATCTAGGAGCCGCTACGGGAACCCATAAATATCCTATCAATTTAAATACTATCCAATCATGACCGGCTCAACTTAAATACTATCCCAAGATTAATCTTTGGAATTAAATGCAATTTATAGATTTCCGGACTCCCCCCTTTGATCACGGGGGGCTGGGAGGGATCGAGCAAATAAATGGCATAGAAAGAGATGGTATCTAGGAGCCGCTACGGGAACCCATAAATATCTTATCAATTTAAATACTATCCCAAGATTACGATCTAAACTTAAATACTATCGCAAAATTAACCTTTAAAATTAAATGTAATGCTCTTATCCGCTAAGGGATTTACCGTAGGCTATGCTACGCGATGAAGCGTTTCGGCAAAGCCGACGCTACGCGAACGCGTAGCGTGGCCAAAGGCCTCAGCTTCCGCTAAAAGTGATTGACCGTAAGTCATGCTACGCAATCGCTCTTTGCTATAGCATTTATAGGATTTATCAGGTACACTTTTCAACCTCAAAGTCCCCCTTATTAAGGGGGATTTAGGGGGATCATTTTGTACATCATGGCATAGAAAATTACTATAAAAAAAATCAAAAATACTAATATATTTTTTTTATATACCCCCTAACGCAAAAAAAAATTAAAAATTACTTGACAAAATAAATAATTATTTATTACCATAAAAATGTC
>NZ_JAAHHE010000152.1:0-9589 GCF_010692525.1 Moorena sp. SIO3B2 | reverse complement strand
TCACACTTACTAGAAAACTTAACAGCACTAATCAAGACTCAAGACTAACTTGCGACAGTGCAATAGTTTTTTTGAACCATCTACACCACCCAAATCACACCTAGTGCGGATGCAATAGTTTTTTGACCCTACTGCGCACACCTCCCACGCCTCCCACACTCCCCACACTCCCCACGCCTCCCATATTTACCACCTACACCTCCCACATCACCTCTGGCGCTAATGCAATAGTTTTTTTTAACCCCACTCCCCACACTCCCCACACTCCCCACACTCCCCACCCTTCCCACACTCCCCACCCTTCCCACCTACCCCTTGCATCTTCTCCAAAATTGTGTTAATATAACAATATCGTTAAAGCAATGGTTTTACCGCCATGATGATTTCTACCGCACAAGCCGCTGAATTACTAGGTATCTCTGCCACTCGCGTCCGTTTCCTGTTGAGCAAGGGCAGAGTCAAAGGAGCTTATAAGGTCGGTAGAACTTGGGTAATTCCCTTATTTGATGGCATGCCAGTAATCACCCCTGGTACTCGCGGACCAAAGCGGAATTGGTCAAAGCGCACAAATTACACTAAAGCTGTTATCCACGTTAATCAAAAAGTGATTCGCCAAAATCACAACACCGGCGAACGCAATCCCGTGATTACGGTAAAACGCGGATCTAAAAACACTTACGGTCATACCGTAGAAGTCAATGGCCCCTGTCGGGTCATGTATCGCCCAGATGATCCCCTAAAGTGTGGAGCACGGGTATGGATTGAGACGATTTCTGACTTTAAAGTGATCGCCTAAGCTGTTGTGGATTTAAATTAGATAAGTAGGAATTGAGCATTCAGCCGTCAGCCGTCAGCCGTCAGCCTTTTGCTGATGACTTATAGCTGATGACTTATAGCTGATGACTTATAGCTGATAGCTGTTCGCGAAGCGTGCGCGTAGCGCATTAGCTGTTCGCGAAGCGTGCGCATAGCGCATTAGCTAAATGCTTACATAAAAAAACCATCAAACCCTCTCCCCTGTTCCCTGTTCCCTGTTCCCTGTTCCCTGCTCCGAAGTCCCTGCTCCCTTGTAGTTAAACTAAACTATTCCCGACAGATCAAACTTTCCTGCGCAATTTCTTCCAATTCAACCGCTTTCAACAATCGGGACCAAGCCTCAGCAAACGTAGCATTTTGTGGATTACTACAACGAAGTTTAGCTGCTTGATTCAAGGCATCATACCAAATGCCATTTTCAGCATAAACTGTCATTAGCTTCTGCTGTGAGTTTTTTGTATCTAACTCATACTTAAACTTTGGCAATTCAACCCGTTTCAAGAGTCCTCTAATAAACAAAACCGAGTCATCGTAAAACGAATCTGGAGAATTACAATCAAGGATCAAATGCCAGCGATACCACTTACCAACCTCTAAGGAGTAGGGAAGAGGTATGCTAAACACACCAGACCGACTTGGCAAAGTAACAGGTAAATATTTTGGAGCAAGCTTGGTGTTAGTTTTTGAATCCTGCAAGGAAAATTCCCCAGAAAGCCCCCTCTCAAAACTTTCAGATTGATAGGAAACATTAACCCAGATAGTCGGAGACTCATTAACTGTCAATCCCCTACTATCTTTATCGATCACAGGTGTCATCGTAAGGTTTCCTCCCGTTTCAGAAACAGCCATAGGACAATATCCACGATTACCTGTACCTCGCCTACGTCCGCTCGGCGCATCACCTGAATAATCTGGCTGTTTAAACTCTACTGCTATAGATTCAGCCCTATTGCCAGTGGATTCCATCAATTGCGCTTGTGCTGGGTAGCTGGTGAGAGTCGCCAGAGCAAACGCAATCCCATAAAGCAGTTTAATTTTAACCATTGTCAACTCCGATGCTTTTGCCAAGGAAGATGCTGACTGGGTCTGAGAAGTTCCCTTTTTGCATCAATCCTAGTTTCACATCTGATTGGAACATGCTGTATAACGTACTACCAAAACCATACCCACCGAAGTAAGCACCAATACCATTGCTGAAGGCACCAGCGGTATCCAACCCCCTTGCAAAATCAACAGATAACAAATGCCATACAAAGCACCAAGTGCCACTCCCGTCGGGATTACCAAGCCACTTAGGCAATGCATACCCCTAGCCTGGCCTGAGCGGAATCCCATTACTAAACCAATTACACTTCCTACCACAGACCAACCCCAAATCCACAGCACTTCTGTTGATTCTGACCAAACCCACAACAAGGGTCGATTATCCAGAACCGCACTCAGGATTTGACTTACCATATGTCCTTGAATCACCACTCCTGGTGTTCGCTTCTGGCTCAGGCGCTGACTGGCACTGTAAGGGGTGAGCCAGTAATCACTACTGGTATTAATTGGACCGGCTATACCAACAAGAATAATCCGACCCTTCAGTTGGGACCTGCGCTGGGGCGGAATCTTATCATTGAGAATATCGCCAACATCGACTGTTGGTGCAATATCTTCAACAGAACGACGGGAACGGTAATTTAGCAAGATTTGTCTACCTGCTGCATCCACTCTGTGGTAGCCACCGGTATAGGAATTTAATTCCTTCAGCACAACAGTTTTACCGTTACCCAAATGTGGCCGATCAATCCATAATTGCTGATTTGATGTGTAGCCCCATGGGATACCCTTAGCATGTAGATAGTATAGGGCTAGTAACAAGCTAAGGTTATTCTTAGCAGTACACTTATCCGTGAGGTCTGGTGAGTTCAGAGATAACAGATGGCGACGGAGGATTCCCCCCTGGTCAGGTAAAGCATCACTAAAACCAATCCGATCTGGCCGAATTTCCAGGGGTGGAGAAATCCCTTCGGTGTCCCCAGCCTTAGCATCTTTAACTTTACAGATACCAAATAAATTCTTTTGTCCCAGGTAAGTTGCTAGTTTAGGGTAAGCTGGATCCACCGGAAAATCACGATAGATATCTAAGCCAATCGTTACTGGTTCATACTCCTGGAGTTTCTCAAATAGCCGAGTAAGAGTATGGTCTGATAACGATGCCCTATGCTTGGGTTGCTGTTCCTGATTTTTAATATCCTCTGGAGTAGCCTTAACAATCAACAGACGTTCGTCCCCCATTTCATAGGGTCGTTGTCCCATCAGTTGGTCAAAAGCTTTTAGTTCAAGCCCTTCCAATAGTCCCAACCACCGCAATCCCATCACCAAAGCCATGGCGAATACACTAGCCTTGAGTAACAAAACGCGATCGCACCATAGTGACCGAATCAGACAAAAATGCCAAGGTCTGTAGGATCTGTTATGCGATCGCAAAAAGGTCTTAGTCTTTTGGTCTGAAGGAGTAAGGGAGGTACTGGGTAATGAACCTTCACCCTCTACTACAGCCGATCGCATCATCTTTTGAACCTCTGAAGAGGTTTGTGACCCATGAGCCTGACTAGAGCTACCTGAAACAGAAGCCAATTGATTGCGATCGCGCAACTGTTGCCAAGTCGGCGCAACAACAGCTGGATTTTGGCAAATCACTGGTAACCAGCTAGCACCAGGATAGTTATCTTCCCAGCCTTGCAACCGTTCCCTAGCTTCCCGCACTGCCAAATATAAGGATTTTCCACCAGCAAATGCGGTTAAAAAGTACTTCAAAAACTCCTGTGCCACTGGATCTGGTACCGGCTCCCGCATCACAATCAACTGAGGAATATGTAAATCAGCCAATTCCCGTGCTAATCCCAAGCCATCGCAAGAATTGAAAATTGCCAGTCTCAAACCACGGGTAATAGCTGCTCCCAGACCATGCTTTAACTGGGAAATCGTTAACCTATCAGTTTGATTAATACTTATGTAACCAGTTTTAGCATCCGCCGCACTCTTGCTATGTCCTGCAAAAAACAGGATATCCCATCCCTGTTTATCCCAAAGCTGGTGGTTAAGCTCTTGGCGTTGTGGCTGCACCAGAAAAACCGTTTCCGCCTCCGGTAACTGCTCAAGTAAAGCCCGGTCTTTTTCAACCTCAATCCCTTCACTATTTCCTAAAATTCCTAATACCCTAACTTGACCCGTTGACTCTCGATCTGGCGTCGTGACTGGCTCATACTCTTGGCTACTCAACGCCACTTCTGTCAGGGGGTAATCTTCAAATAAACGCCACAAATGCCAAGGAAATCGTCGCACTTGGTCATCTTCCGCCTCGATAATCACGCTAATTTCCTCAGACGGAATTAGTTTAGTTCGCACTCGCCGTTCAATGTTGCGAAATTCTTCAGCATTGAGCCAGGTATTAATTTGCTCTTCTAACTGTTGAGACAGATTCCTAAACTCAGCTTCTGAAACATTAGTGATACTAACGTTATGAATTTCCAGACGGCGATCGCACCTGAAGCCTCCGTAGAGTGCTGCATACATTAATTGCCAGCGTTTGTAGAGTTTAGGCAGTTCTGGTGCAGCAGGCAAACCTCCAGTAAACTGCATCAGAGTACGATGATCCCTTTCCCAAAGTTGAGCTATAACAGTAGGAAAACCTTCCTGACAATTACCATTTCCCAGTTTTAAGACTACTAACTGACTCATCTTTAAATAGTTTGTCAGGGCTACATCCGTCAGGGTTAACTAAGGTCTGAAATTTTAATGGTTGCTTGGAGTTGAATGTTTATGGGGGTCTAACCATTAAAACTCTTGCGATAAGATAACATTACTCGATTGTGTTTGTCAACTCTTCAATTGGTGGTATTAAAATGCTATAGTGTAGTTTTAAGATTTTATATCTAGCTTGATATCTAGCTTGATCCACAGTTCACTGATTCAGCATCAAGGGATATCATAAAAATCAGCTTTTCAGGCAAACTCCACTTGTCACGTGACCGTAATTTGTGGTATACTGTAAAGCTAGTGACTAGAAAACTATGGGCGATTAGCACAGTGGTAGCGCGCTTCCTTCACACGGAAGAGGTCACTGGTTCGAACCCAGTATCGCCCATTCTATCTTGGTGTAGGCAATCAAATAGTTAACCAAAACGAAAGGTCTCGTTGAATCAAATCTTGGAGTTTGAGGATATCATCACGATAAAATTCCAGCAACTGTTGCCGTTCCTCTTTAGAAAGAGCAGCTTTTTTCTTATCAGTTGAGTTCATGTTGATTAGCGCTGAACGAACAGTTTGCCTCACCTCCACTGGCAGGATGAACTTTAGTCCAGAAGCTATCATAGTTCTGAAGGGATTTTGTTTCCGCAACAGATCATTAACCAATTTTAGTTTAGGAACTTGAGCCACTTGCGCTTTTTTCGATACATCCGGGATAAACGTTTCATCTACTCCAATGAACCGATACATATCCTGGATCAAAGCCACGGGATTTTTACATAAATCATCGTACAGATAAACTTTTATTTTATCTCGATTAAACGTTTCAAAAAAATGACTCAATTGAGAGGAGTAGAGTCCTTTTTTTAGGGTAAACGACCCCTGAGAGCGAAACTTAAGCTGTTCCGCTAAAGGCTGAACCTTACCCGCTACATCCGTCGCTTCCCGAACATGCATTAAATAATCCGAATAAGCTCGGTCTATGGGATTTCGGAGAATAGCAATCAGTTTAACATCGGGCAAATAACGCGATATTAGCTCACAAGATGATTGATAATGAAACAAATAATTAGGGGATGCTTCCCCAATCGCTATTTCATCCTTAACGTCTTGGAAAAGTTGACAATATTTTTCAAAGGTATCAATTCGATTTTTGTTAGGAGTTATGATGTCTGGAGGTAACGTTTCCCAATCTTTCTCCAAAAAATTGGTTTCCTTAACCGGACTCATATAAACTTGAGGGTGTTGGGTTAAGTAGTTATAAATAGAAGTTGTTCCTGCCTTCTGCACACCTATAATTAAAAAAGTCGGTAATTTCATTTTATTTCTGGGGAGAATAGGGAATAGGGAATAGGGAATAGGGAATAGGCAAAAAATCCTGTGTACCTCATTACTATGAAAACTGCTATAAGTTCCTACTAAGATAATACCCACGTTGAAAGTGGATATCACCAAACGTGATCAAGAAACTATAGCAGAAGTCAAAAGTCAGAAGTCATTTGTCAGAAGTCAAACTCTTGCGCTTACAAAGGGTGTGAGACTTTTGTCATGTCCTAACTGCCCTGGCGACTGCTATACTATCAAGAAAGTACTATAGCAAAGGAAACAGGGAGTAGGGGTAATAAAATTGAATGTACCTCGTAAGTATAGGAAACCCTATAAAAATCTTTACCATCTTCCCATCTCCCCATCTCCCCACACTTGCCACACTTGCCACACTTGCCACACTTCCCGACTCCCGACTCCCTGATTAAGGGAACTGCTATAGTTACTGTTGAGGTTAATGTAAATTATTTACTCGCTTCAACCCAGCAGAGTTCTGGTCGTACTCGTCTAGGTCAACTGAAATCGGCTCAACATTCCAGATTTCCTGACAATACTCCCGAATCGTGCGGTCTGAAGAGAATTTGCCCATATTCGCCGCATTAATAATCGACATCCGAGTCCAGTGATTCTGATCCCGATAGGCTTGGCTTACTTGCTTCTGGGTATTCACATAGGACTGGTAGTCTGCCAAAAGCAGGTACTCATCGCCGTACAGTAGGGAATCCACAAGTGGCTTAAACAGGTCGGGATTACGGGGATAGAAGTACCTAGAGCCAATCTGATCGATTACCTGCTTGAGCTGTTTATTGTTGTTATAGTATTCTTGTGGGTTATATCCCCCAGCCTTGAGAGCGTATACTTCCTCAGTAGTTAGACCAAACAGGAAAAAGTTGTCTGCTCCTGCTTCTTCTCGGATTTCAATATTAGCACCATCCAAGGTACCAATCGTTAACGCTCCATTCATGGCAAATTTCATATTGCCAGTCCCAGAGGCTTCCTTGCCAGCAGTGGAGATTTGCTCTGAAAGGTCCGCTGCTGGGTAAACCTGCTCTCCGAGGGAAACCGAGAAGCCTTCTAAGAAAACTACCTTTATGCGATCGCTTACATCAGGGTCATCATTGATCACCTCTGCTACCGAGTTGATCAACTTAATCACCAGTTTAGCCAAGTAGTAACCCGGTGCTGCTTTGCCAGCGAAAATAAAGGTTCGGGGCAAGATATCGATCGAGGGATTCTCCTTGATCTGGTTGTAGAGAGTAATGATATGGAGTACATTCAACAACTGACGCTTGTACTCGTGAATCCGCTTGACTTGGACATCAAACAGGGAATTAGGATCAACCTTAATATTGTTGTGCAGCAGAATATAATCTGCCAGGTTTTTCTTGTGCAGCTGTTTAATCTTGCGCCAGCGTACGCAAAACTCAGCATCATTAACAAACTGCTCTAACTGTTTGAGCTGGTCTAGATCAGTAACCCAACCCTCTCCAATTTTCTCAGTAATCAGTTCCGACAGTTGAGGATTACTCAGCAATAGCCACCGACGGGGTGTGACCCCATTGGTCATATTAATAAACTTATTTGGCCACAATTCATAGAAATCTCGCAGCACATCCTTCTTCAGCAATTCCGTGTGCAGTGCCGCCACCCCATTAATAGCATGGCTACCTACGCAGGCTAAATGAGCCATCCGCAAAGACTTCTCAGGTTCCTCGTCAATCAAGGACATTCGTCTGAGCCGGTCATTATCACCTGGATACTTCAGACGCACATGATCCAAGAAGCGACGGTTGATTTCATAGATAATCTCTAACTGCCTTGGTAAGAGTCTCTCAAATAGGCTAACTGGCCAGCGTTCCAAAGCCTCTGCTAGCAAAGTATGATTAGTATAGCCAAAAGTGTTCTTAGTAATATACCAAGCTCGATTCCAGCTCAATTTGTACTTATCCAAGAACAACCGCATCAGCTCCGCCACCCCAATCGATGGGTGAGTATCATTCAGCTGAATCGCAATTTTCTCATGGAACAGGTCGAAATTACGATTAGTTCGTCGATAATTATTAATAATGTCCTGAAGAGAACAGCTAACAAAGAAATACTGCTGCTCCAGCCGTAGTTGCTTCCCTTGGGAAGTGTTATCATTGGGATAGAGAACTTTCGAGATATTCTCGGAATAGATCTTCTCAGTCACAGAGCCAGCATAATCACCGCTGTCGAACACCTCAAAATCAAATTCTTCACTGGCACCAGCACGCCACAAACGCAGGGTATTGACGGTATTTTTCTTGTAACCAGGCACTGGTATATCGTAGGGAGTACCCAAAACCTGCCACTCGGGAATCCAACGTACCCGATAGCGACCTCCCTCATCCTTGTAGGATTCTGTCTTACCCCCGAAATTCACCTCAACCGTTAATTCTGGGCGTCTGATTTCCCAAGGGTTGCCGAACCGTAGCCACTTGTCAGGACGTTCAACTTGAGCACCATCAATGATCCGCTGGTCAAAGATGCCGAATTCATAACGGATCCCATACCCAACAGCAGGAATTTCTAAAGTTGCCAAGGAGTCCAGGAAACAAGCAGCCAAGCGTCCTAAACCTCCATTTCCTAAACCAGGCTCAGCTTCCAGCATTTTCAGGTCATCTAGCTCCAGCCCAGATTCGTGGAGAGCTTGGCTGAGCCGATCATATATTCCCAAATTGAGCAAATTGTTAGTGAGCTGGCGACCCATCAAAAATTCTGCTGACAGGTAATATACAGTCTTAGTATTTTTTCTAGTATAGGTTTCTAAGGTTTTAATCCACCGCTGGAGTAGCCGGTCTCTTACCGTATAAGCCAGAGCCATATAGTAATCGTAGGGTGTAGCCAAAAACTGATTTTTACCCTGGATATAATAAAGATTGTCAGCAAAGGCTCGCTTAAGGGTTTCCACCGACATACCTGTGCGGTCATCTTCTACCTTAACCTTGATTTGTTCTGTGAGGTTGGTAGGTTCCTTCATAGTGTGGCTCATCCTGACCAAAAACTTGTCACTCTATTATGGATTCTCTTTTGCCAGAGAGTAAGCATGGTCAGTGACTGCTGCCATTAACCCCAAGGGCGTAAGTATCTGACCCAATTGAGAACTGCCATAGGCTATGTTACCCTAGTAAAAATTTCACAGCCTCGCTCCAATGACACCGGAATGGGAAGCCCTAATCGTTGGCATTAACCGTTATCCAGAATACACCAACTTTAACGACCTGACCGTTGCGGCATTAGATGGGGAAAATGTCGCTCAACGATTAGAGCAGTATGGCTATGAACCGTTTCGGATTCAGGACTTACCCCTTGGGTTGACCCAAAAAGGAGCAGGGGAACTATCGAGCACAGGACTAGTAAAATTAGAGGAATTAAGGGAAGCAGTCGCTAATCTGTTTAATCCTCCACCTCCCAACCAACCTCCAGAAACCGGCCTATTCTTCTTTTCAGGCCATGGCTGTAGACAAGAGGTGGATGGACAACAAGACGTTTTCTTAGTCACTAGTGATGCCTTTCCTGATGTGGGAATTTATGGCTATCCTCTGCGGGAATTAGGTCAGCAAATCGCAACTAGCCCAGTCAAACAGGTAGTGATTTGGTTAGATTGTTGCTACAGTGGCGAGTTACTAAGCTTGCTCCCATTTATCCCAACTGATAAAGCTTACTGCTTGATTACTGCCACTCGTTC
>NZ_JAAHHE010000151.1:11795-15556 GCF_010692525.1 Moorena sp. SIO3B2 | reverse complement strand
ACATAACCTAGAAAAAGATGGAAAACCCTCAAAGTAACATGGCTAATGAATCATTACCAACAGCAGAAGAAGACGCTCCATCCATTAGTGGTTTATACGAACTCGCCATCGGTGCAACAGCAGAGGATGAAGCAGCTCTGATCGAATATTGGCAACAGTTTGGCTTTAGTGTAGGACAATCTGGTACTCTCAGTGCAACCCAAGCTAATCAGTTATATGGTGTCAATTCCAGTTTGCGATCGCATCGACTACACAATCAACTTAAAGACAGGGGTTTGCTCCGCTTAATGGTGTGGGAGAAACCAGTTAACGAAGGATTGGGACTGACTCCTTTAAAAGCGGTGGGTAGCCGTTGGGGAGCGATGCTGTCTTTGGATGTGTTTAATATTGCCAATCATGCCGAAGATGCGATCGCTGCTGGCTTACCTGTATACTATGTTCCACCCCAGAGAAATTTGATTTATCGTCCCGATCCATTTCAGCCTTTTGTGCAAGCTAATCCTTGTGTACATGAAATGGTTCTCATCCAGCCTCTGACACGGCAAGTCATTTTTGAACGCCATGATTACACCATGCCCTTGTCTGGGGTTGTTAACCCAGAGTCCCATTTCAAAGCCTCAGAGTTCGTTCACCTAGGAATGGTGGTAACAGGTGGTAAGGAGCAGTTGGACTTTTACGAACAGGTACTGGGTTTGGTTTGTGGGGTAAATAGTATCGAAAGCCAATACGGTGAAGCGTCCCGTCATATCCTCGAACTAAAGGGTCCAGAAAATGGAGAGCATCTGTTCACGACTGACTTCATACCGCCTGGTGCCTCAGCTACGGATTTATCCCAGGTGCGTTCTGGGCGCTTGCACATTATGCGGATTGAAGGGTCAGATCTGCCCAACAAGCATAGCCACTCCCGTCCAGGTTGCTTAGGCGTTTCTTTGTACACTATTAGAGTACAGGAGATAGATTTATACCACCAGCGCATTAGTAGTAGTGCAGCAACTGAGGTAACACAGGTATCTGAGAACGAATTTGGTGATAAAAGTTTCTCATTTATTGCACCTGATGGCTATTTTTGGACTTTAGTGGAGGGATAAAAAATGGATTTAAAAGAACAAAACTGGAAAAATTTCACGGCCAACCATTTGCGTGACTGGCATGGTATTTGGACAAGGTATTCTCCTGAAGGAGAGATAATAGAATCATTTCAAAGTCTGAGAAGCTTCCGCAGCAATCCAGAACAAACAGAAATTTATCACACTAATCGTTATATATACGCTGACGGTAGGATAGAAGAAAAAAAATGGCACTCCAATAAACAGGATAAGGTGTTACCTGATGGAATTGTTCACCCAGCATTTCCGTCAATGAGATCATTTTTCTTTGAACAAGGTGCAGCTACATGGTCAGCTAAACAGTTAGAACCTGGTTCGGTGTTTCAACCGGCTGAATTGTTCTTAAAACATGAAGATATAAGACATAGTGTTGCCATTCTTTATGATAGTAATGGCAGTTTGATGCGGACAGTGAGTATCCGTGAAGATGCAGCCGGTTTTCCCAGTAAATATTGGTCAAAGGAAATCAATCTCTTACCTGAGAGAAATCTGAGTGGTAACTGGCAAGGAACTTCTGTTACCATGACCCCAGATTTAAAGGTTTATGAGCCAATAGCAACTCAACTGCACTGGCCTTTGGCAGGAAATAAAATGTTCTTTTTTCCTGATGGTATTTCTCTGAGTTGTCCTGAACAAGTGAATATTGGTACCTCCTTTAACATTGCGGCAAATTGGCTGATTACCCCCTCTGATTTACAACAACTAAGGGTCAAGTATGATGAATCTGGAGCTTTGTATAGCTTGACTTTGGAAGAATTTTACCTGTCGGATGCTGGAGGGAATCCCTAAGATATTTTCCAATACTTCATAAAGATTATTCATCTGAGATCAGGCTGTCTAGATATAATGAGCAAATAATCAAGATTTTTTTTGGTAAATGATATGGATTTAAAAGAGCAAAACTGGAAAAATTTCACGGTAAACCATTTGCGGGATTGGCATGGTATTTGGACAAGGTATTCTCCTGAAGGAGAGGTAAAAGAATCATTTCAAAGTTTGAGAAGCTTCCGCAGTAATCCAGAACAAACAGAAATTTATCACACTAATCGTTATATATATGCTGACGGCAGGATAGAAGAAAAAAATTGGCAGTATGATAAACAGTCAATGAGAGGATTTTTCTTTGAACAAGGTGCAGCTGTCTTGTCAGGTAAACAGTTAGAATCCGGTGCGGTATTGCCACACGAATTGTTATTAAAACATGAAGATATAAGACATAGTGTTGCCCTTATTTATGATAGTAATGGCAGTTTGATGAGGGCAGTAAGTATCCGTGAAGATGCAGCCGGTTTTCCCAGTAAATATTGGTCAAAGGAAATCAATCTCTTACCTGAGAGAAATCTGAGTGGTAACTGGCAAGGAACTGCTGTTACCATGACCCCAGATTTAAAGGTTTCTGAGCCAATAGCAACTCAAATACACTGGCCCTTGGCAGGAAATAAAATGTTCTTTTTCCCTGATGGTATTTCTCTGAGTTGTCCTACTAAAGTCAGTATTGGCACCTCCTTTAACATTGCTGCAAATTGGCTAGTGACAGATTCCCAACTGCAACAACTTAGGGTTAACTATGATAATTATGGAGCCTTTTCTGGCTTGACGCTCGAACTATTTCACCTTTAAACTATAGAGAATAATATCTAAGGATTTGGATGTGGCATTATTTAGGCATCATCCTGAATGTTTTTGAAGAAAAATAAAATAGGGATACTAAATGAATTGTGATAATTTTTGTTCCCTACTCTCTGTTACCTTTACTAGAGGTTTATTGAGTTAATGAATTTAAATAAGTTTGTCGATCCCCGATATGATATTTGGATGAAAATAGCAACTATGCTGGAAGAACGTTACCTTTCCTTGGATAGTAATGTTGATTGGGATGGGTTACAACAAAATATTCCTTCAGCTAGCAAAGAAAGAATACAAAAAATTTTTGATAAAATCAAAAACAGTGAGACAATTAATAAAGGAGAGCGGATTGTTTTAATAATGTTAAAGCTGCTCAATGATCCCCCTGGAAATAATGAAGCAGAAATTCTCAAACAATTACAAACCCATATTTGTGAAATAGAAACCATATTTGTGCCTTGGGAGATTGTCTTAGAAAATCAAAAAAGAAATCATCATGAAGCTGAAACAGATCCGATTAAATTAGCTGATTTATATCGAACTGATTCCACAGAAAGAGCATTAAAAGACGCAATGGCAGGTATTCCACCTCAACAACGGGATCAATTTTATCGTGGGATTATGAAACCGCCATATCATACAGTTTCTCGTCGTAATATTTTTCCAGAAAAAGTAATTTATGGACTCACTGGACACTTAATTGTAATTGATGAAAATACTGGGGCTATCCAAATTCAAGAAGCTAAACAAAAAGGTTATTGGTTTGAGAAAGACTATTTTAAATCGATGCCTAACCGCCCCTATGTCTTTCAAAAACCTGGAGCTGATGGCACAAATGTTTGGGATAATTATACGTTTAATGAAGCAGCAGATATTAGCAACAAAAAAAGTTAATCTAGATTAAGGAATACAAAAGTACATCGGTCCTGTGAAATAAGCCAAGGGAAAAGAGCGAAGACATAGCGGTGCGACCCAAGGCCGTGAGCAATCCCTCACGGCCTTGGAGGCGCGCACCGTCCAGTTTTTACA
>NZ_JAAHHE010000151.1:0-11544 GCF_010692525.1 Moorena sp. SIO3B2 | reverse complement strand
GGGATATTGGGAGATAGGGAGATTGGGAGATAGGGAGATTGGGGGAAGATAAAGTTGTACGTTTGACCGCAACTTGGTATCAAGATGTATCAGGTAGGGGTAGGGTGGGCAAATTTTGAGAATTTGATAATTTCATCAGCGATGATGCCCATTTGCCCACCCGACAAGATCTATGTTTACATTTTAAATAAATGAATAACTTGGTGAAATACAAGGAATACCTTGGCTCAGTCAATTACAACGACCAAGATGAGATTTTATACGGGAAAGTAGAGTATATTCGCAGCCTGATCAGTTATGAAGGTCAGGATGTTGAATCTCTTCGCGCCAGTTTTCACGAAGCAGTGGATGATTACCTAGAGCTTTGTCAACTCAAAGGGATAGAACCGGAAAAGCCTTTCAAGATTAATCGTAGGGTGGGCAGTGCTTACCTTTGCCCTTTGCCAGCAAATGTATCTGTTTCAAGCACTGCCCACCCTACAGGAACTGCCCTACTTTTTTTCGACAGCGGGAAAAGTCAGCACTGAAACTATCCAGAGATATATTACCGACCCTCACCATGGTTGAACCCTAAGTGGCTTTAGCCACTGTGGAGCATTCCTCCCGGAGACGAAACCTCAGAAGAGTGGAGCCTTTATAGGCGACAGGCGGTTGCATTGAAGGGTTAAAACTCATGAAATAAGGCTCCACTCTTCTTACGGTAACTTCTGACCCGGTCTAAAGACGCGGGGTTTCCTGCTACCTAGATTTTTAGGATTTCAGAAATGATTCAGCAACGGTCTCATTCTGAATCATTTCTGATTGCAATTGGGCTAAAAATATTGGGTAAAACTGTAAGCATTCAGCTATCAGCCTAATGGTATCATGCTAATCAACGGGAGGTAGTAAACAAGCATAGGGGGTGCTGGTACGGCTGCTTGAAAATCCCTGCTCGTTTTACTCATCCGACCCCGTGCAGTTAAATCGCCTGCTAGCACCTCAAGTAGCACCATCTGTAGCGCATTAGCTGATAGCTGACAGCTGAATGCTTACGAAAAACTAGTTAGTGTTAACCCAAATTTTCTTCTTCATCCTCGTAGTTACTGTCCTCTACCCCCATCAGTTCAGAGATTTCTACGTCATCACCTAGGGGATTTTCTTCCTCTAAATTCTCCCGTGGGATCAGGCGATTATTAGACTCTAACCAATCTAAAAGGGAAGTTTCTTGCTTAAGGGGAATAACCTCAGCGAGTTGATCACGATGTATTTCACGTAGAGCAGGATTGTACATAGACTTCTTCAGCTAATATGGACGAGGTGAAAACCTTTAACTTTGAGTCTAGCAGTCAGCTAGAGGAAATCTTATGATTGGCAAGGCGGAACTCTTAGAAGCGATCGCAGGAAAGAATCGTGGTCTATTAGCAAGCAAAACCGATAAAACAGCAATACTGGCAGCAGTTACCGAACTGGAAGGGAGAAACCCCACCCCTCGACCCCTTGAGGCGCAAGACTTGCTAGATGGTAACTGGCGTCTGCTATATACCACGAGTCAAGAACTTTTGAATCTTGACGGATTTCCCTTGGTACAACTGGGTCAAATCTACCAATGTGTTCGTACTTCAGATACTAAAATTTACAACATAGCTGAATTATCTGGTATTCCCTATCTCGAAGGTGTTGTCAGTGTTTGTGCTAGTTTCGAGCCAGTATCTCAATGCCGGGTTAATGTTAGCTTCGAGAGGTCTATCATTGGTCTACAAAGCTTCCTGAGTTATAGCTCTGCCAATGATTTCATTGAGCAAATCGAAGCTGGCAAAAGGTTTCCAGCTATTGACTTTCCCATCAATAGGGACAATCAACAGGGTTGGTTAGAGATAACCTATCTTGACGATGACCTCCGCATTGGACGGGGGAATCAGGGGAGTTTGTTTGTGTTAACCAAGAAATGAGTAGGGAGTAGGGAGTAGGGAGTAGGGAGTAGGGAGTAGGGGTTGCGAAAATTGACTGTACCTCATAACTAGGAGAAACGCTATATCCCTCTTCTGTCAAAATCCTGAAACAAAAGCCAAATCGGAATTCTCTAGTTCTTTATTGATCAAGGATAGACCTATTTTCTAACAACAACTACCTTTGCCTGTATCGACTGACCATTTTTGAATTCAAAATGAAAAATTCAAAATTCAAAATGAATAGCTTTCTAATTTTTAATTGTTTCAACGGATACAAGCCCCCGAATTCATTCGTGGGGTATTTTTTAATTTTGAATTGATAATTTTGAATTGAAGCGAGTTGTTCGCTTAGCGTGGCCGAAAGGCCAGGGTTGAACGCGATCGCGTGGCCGAAAGGCCAGGGTTGACCGTCAACCAGTTATCCACTGGGTGCTCAACTCTAGGATTAAGCATGAACCGTAAACAAACAACCCTCAACAAACAACAATCAACAAACAACCCTCAACTATGGTCATTAATTATTGACACTCCCCGCTTTAAAAAGACGGGGATTCCTAGATCTACGACCGGCCTTAAACCTCCGTGTCCAAATGGCAATATCTAAACCGAAATCCCGTCAAGACTAAAATCTTAGTTCAGTTCACGAAAGACCCAGCGGGCTAGTCTCCTTAGGCGTTTAGCTACTTTTTTGAGAAGTGCCTTATAGAGTCCGTTGCTCCTCTGTTTCACTTGGTTTCGGCGTGCCCCGCCGTACCATTATTTTCTGAAGTTGTGATCTTGCTGGGTTCACACACCAATTGGTAGTTGATGATTGGGTTTTTAAGGAGGATTTTCCCTGCCCTCCGGGCATTACTACTTTAAGGTCAAACAATTGCGGGTCTCTGACCCGGTTGTGCCTCGGTTTTTCAGCCTGTACCCATATTTAGATTTTACTATGGCGCTAACGTATCGTCAACCTTTTGGCGACTAAAGTCGCTGCGAGTCTTCATCCCGGAGACGAAACCTTAGAATAGGGCAGCCTTAATTATAAAGTTTTAACCCTTTTGCTCATAGCCGACCAATCGTAAAGGCTGCCCTATTCTTGCGGTAACTTCTGACCCGGTTTAAAAACGCGGGGCTTTCGACTTGTGCGTCCTCTAGTAACCAGCCTCTTCTTCGTATTCTGGAGCTTTCTTTTTCTCAGGAATATTGACTCGCGGTGCTTTGTAAGGCTCTGGGGAGCGGTCATCATCCCAGGCATCACCCTCGACTTCGTACTTGTCATAGTCCTGGGTGTTAGTTTTACCATAGGAAGGCTCGGGTGAGCTATAGACTGGCTGCTCGTAGCGCACTGGCTGAGGGGACTCTTCCCGTTCATCGCTCCAGTTATCTTCTTCTAATCTGGCTTCGACATACTTCTTCGGGACTGGTGCTTCTCGTTTGATCGGCTCTAGTTCTGGCTCTTGCCAATCGTCATCCCAGGCATCTTGGGCTCGGTTGGCATTCTCTACTGTCTGAGAGATAGGAGTACGTATTGGAATCCCCGTTCCCAGTTGATTTTCTGGTCTAGCCGTTGGGGTATAGTAGGGGTCTTCTGTGTCCTTTTCCCAAGGGGGTCTGCCAATCCCCATACGTTCTAAGACCCCGACGGTTAACTGGACCAGATGCTCTTGAGCTTCCTCAAATACAATTAATCGGTCTGGACCACTGCTGACAATTTCATCAATGGGTAGCTCATAAGTACTAATCACCTGGTCGGGTATTTGGGGTAACCCTATTGATGCAATGATTAGGGCGGAAACGGTGCCATCTTCTACATTGAACTTGAAGCCTCTAACCCGACCTAAGAGTTCACCGGTTTCGGTGATCACTTCGCTGTTAATCAGGGTACTATAGGCATCGACATCAATATCTTCGATAACGTCTTGATCATCTACCAGGATGACATCACCAAATTGTCGAATGCTGCTCAGGAGCATATACTTTGGCATACCGGCTACTGCCAGGAGGTTATCTCGCAGACCCAGTGCCACAACCTGCCGTCTGTCTATATCTACCAAGAGTTCCTTGACGACTCCAAGGCGCTTACCATTGTCACGGGTAATTACCTGAGTATTTAAGATATCGGAGCGTGGACGAATTTGTTCCGTTGTCATTATATCTCGCTTTTCCTGAGCTATACTCCTGATGGATTAAAAATAAATAATACGTGAGCATTAATACGTGAGCATTAATACGTAAGCATTCAGCTATCAGCTTTCAGCTAAGGTAATGCCACCCTTAGGTTGATCAACAGACTACAGAGGTTATATATAATCACCTCTGAACATCGGTTTTTTTTTCGTACAGGACGCCCTTCGGACGAGGGGTTCGTGGGTCGGTTCTCTCCAAAATCAATCATGAACGGCTTATAGCTGATCAGCCTTGGGCTTAATGCTTACAATAATACTGGATTTGATGAATGAGATTTTATCTAGTTAACCGTACTTTTGGGTGATAGTTTTAAACCCAAGACTTGAGTGTATGCTCCCCTGGCTTGGGTAACACCAATGGTGCGTTGAGCAGACTCAATCATAGGACGGCGTAAGCTTACTACAATAAATTGCGCAAGTTTAGCCTGTTGTTTGATCATTTTAGCTAATCGCTGGACATTTGCCCCGTCCAAAAACATATCGACTTCATCAAAAGCATAAAATGGCGAGGGACGGTAGCGTTGTAGGGCAAAGATAAAGCTAAGGGCTGTGAGGGATTTTTCTCCTCCTGACATAGATGCTAGCCGCCGCACCGGTTTACCTTTGGGGTGCGCCACCAGGTTTAGTCCACCGCTAAAGGGGTCCTCTGGATCATCGAGTTGTAAATAACCATCCCCATCGGAGAGTTCAGCAAAGATGGCTTGGAAATTTTCATTGACTGCATCAAAGGCTTCTTTGAAAGCACGGTATCTCAAGGTGGTAAAGTTTTCTATCCTTAGCAACAGTTCAGTCCGTTCACCAGCTATGGTTTCCAGTTTCTCAGACAGTTCCTGGAGGCGAGTTTGAGTTCGGTCATATTCTTCTAAGGCCAGCATATTCACGGGTTCCATAGCCTGTAGACGTTTCTGTCCGTTGCGCAGTTCCTTTTGTAGTTGTTCTAGTTGAGCAGCTAGGGAGTCCAAGGTAATTACCTCTGAGCTTTTTTTATCACTAGAGGGGGAATTTTTTTTGACAATTTGAGGTATTTCTGGTATTGGGTCTGGTAATTCAGCAGCTTGGTCTTGGAGTTGAGTTTGGAGACTAGCAAGTTTTTCTGCTCTAGCAGACTGGGTTTCTTGGAGTTTTTGCTGTTGCCAAGAGGTTTCTTGGTGTTGTTGGCGCAGTCTCTGTAGGTGTTGCTCGGTGCGATCGCGTTTTTGTTTCTGTTGCCCCAATTTCTCCTCTAACTGGCTTAAGGCAACTGTCGTTTCGGTAATTTGCTTGGTGAGTGTTTCTAACTGAGTGTTAATTGCTGATTGCTGCTGTTGCCAAGATTCGATTTGGGTTTGAGAGTCTGCTATTTGGCGGTGACCTTCGGTAAGTTTATCCCTGAGGCGCTGCTGCTGATTCTCTTTCTGTTGTAGCTGTTTCTCGGTATTTCTCAAGGCTTGTTCACACTCGCGCAACTGAGCTTCTTGGGTTTTAATGGTGTTCTGAATCTGTTGCCACTCGTTATGAGTTTGAGACTCTTCGAGTTGAGCCAGTTGTTGCCGTAAGTCGGCAAGTTGGGATTCTTGTTGGGGTAACTCTATCGCTATGGTCTCTAGCCGTTGAGTAGCAGCGGAGAGTTCTTGGTTGTTTTTAGCCAGAAGCGATCGCATTTGGGCTTGATTGGTCTGAGATTGCTCAATCTCTCTTTGTAACTGTTCCAAACGTAATTTGGTTTCCGAGTGTTTTGCTCTAGTTTCTGTCAATTCCTGGGTAATTTGTTTCACCGAAGCAGATTCGGTAGTAATCAATCCCTCGCAATGGTGTAAAATCTGTTCAATTTCCCCTAAGCGGGTTCGCAAGCTACGGATTTCAGAGGACTCCATAGTGTCACTGGTACCAAAGTGCAATCCCGAACGGTGACTGCTGCTACCACCAGTCATGGCACCGCTTATTTCCAAGATTTCCCCATCTAGGGTAACGATGCGGTGTTTACCCAAGTAGGTACGGGCATCATTGAGAGTTTCAAAGACTACCGTAGACCCAAATACATAGGCAAAGACTTTTTGGTAACGGGGGTCGCAATCAATTAGCCTAATGGCGTAGTCAACAAAGCCCTTAGCATATCGTAGCACAACCGTTTCGCTAAATTGCCTAGGTTGGATTTTGTTCAGAGGTAAGAAGGTCGCTCTTCCCGCGCGTTTTTGTTTGAGGAGTTCGATCCCAGCCGCTGCTACCCTATCATCTTCTACCACTAAATTCCCGAGGCGTGCGCCAGCGGCAATTTCTAGGGCTAGCTGATAGCGGGGTTCAACTCTACCCAATTGGGCGACTAATCCACACACTCCTAGTATACTACTTTCTAGGATAACTTTAGTAGCATAGGTCCCTTGGGCTTCTTGTTGAGCTTGGGCTTGGGCTTCTAGTTTATCGAGTTGCCGTTGTTTTTGCCGTTGTTCCCCCAGCAGGCGAGTTTGGGTTTGTTGTTGGAGTTGTAGTTGTTGTTCGGTATTCCCTAAGGATTGGGCGAGGGACTGGACTTGTTGGGAATAAGTGGTTAATTGGGTGTCTAATGCCACAGCTTGGGTTTGCTTGGTGGCGATTTCTGGTTCTAAGGTTTGCAGTTGCTGGGTTTGGTCTTCGATTTGCCGATTTAGCTGATTCTGACGCTCTTGGAGTTGAGCTTGCTCTGTCCTTTGGGGGTTGATGGTTTTGAGTAGGGTGTCGATGTGCTTGGTGAGGGTGGTTTGTTGTTGTACCCAGGCATCACTAGCGGCTGCGATCGCATTGGCTTGTTCTCGGCTTTGGTTGAGAGCAGCTTGGGCCTCATCCCGTGCGACTTGTAAGGAGGTTTTAGACAAGGTCTCTAGATCATTTTTTTCTGCGATCAACTGTTGCAGGGTTTGCTCGACTTGTTGAATTGTCTCTTGTGTACGTTGGAGATTGACAGCGGCATTTTGTAGGTTCTCAGTTAGTTCCTGCTGTCGGGTTTGTAATTGACGTTGTTCAGCTTGTTGAGTGGCAAGGGTGGATGCGATCGCAATTTGCTCTTCTTCTCCTAAGGCTTTGACCCGAGCATTGAGTTGGTCAAGTTCAGTGGTAGTTTGGTTTATTTGTTCCTCAATGCTAGTAATTTGAGCAATAAGCTGCGCTTTTTTCGTCTTAGCAGCATCAATCTGCTGTTGGAGTTGGGATACTTGCTTCTGGAGCAATCGCCATTTTATAACAATTTCCCACTGTTGCTTTTGTTGGAGTTCAGCACGGAGTTTTTGATATTTCTCGGCTTTTGCACGGTCAGCAGCTAAGCGATCGCGTTGAGCTGTCAGTTCTTGTTCAATAATTCGGCAGCGTTCTTCTCGCTCTTTGACAGTGGCGAGGGTTTGTTTAGTTTGGGTAATTTTGCGGTCAAAAGCAGCAACTCCGGCTAATTCGTCAATAATCTCCCGCCTTTCTCGGGATTTCATTGAGATAATGCTCGTGACGTCTCCTTGCTGGACAACATTGTAACCTTCTGGGTAAACCCGCAAGCGATTGAGTTGTTCATGAAGTGCAGTAACAGTAGAGGGTTCACCATTGATGTAGTACTGAGAACTGTAATTACCTTGTTTAGTGACTCGCAGCCGTCGGGTCACACTCCATTCTAGATCCGTTGCAGGTTGGTCAGGGGTTGACGGTTGTTCCCGTAGCGTGGCCTTTTGGCCAAAGTTATCAGGTTGATGGTTATTGGGTTGATGGTTATTGGGTTGATGGTTATTGGGTTGATGGTTATTTTCTGAACCTTGGCCTTTCGGCCACGCTTCGCGAACAACCTGTAACTTGCTAACCTGTAACGGTTCCTGCAACTCTTTAACCTGTAACGGTTCCTGCAACTCTTTAACCTGTAACGGTTCCTGCAACTTGCTAACCTGTAACGGTTCCTCCAACTCTTTAACCTGTAACTCGTCATAGTTATTGAAGTCAGATAAGTCAAAGGTAACTGTGACACTGGCTTCGACAGTGCCTCGATGTTCTTTATTGTGGTTAACTAAATCAGGAAGGCGTTCAGCTCGCATTCCTTTGGAACTGGCGATACCAAGACAAAATAAAAGAGCATCAAGGATGTTGGATTTGCCTGACCCGTTTGGCCCAGAAATTACGGTAAATCCTTCCAGGAGCGGGATTTTTGTGGTGCCGCCGAAGGATTTGAACCGCGAGAGTTCCACTCGCTTGATGTGTACCATAGGCATTTCATCGGTTGAGGTTAACCGGGTCCTCACACAGAGTGTGCGTAGTGAACACATTGCTGATCAGCGTAGCATGGGCAATAGGCAGATGGAGCAACGGATGGCTTAAAAGATGATGTAGATGGGTTAACAGATGGAACGGATGGCGGATGAAGGGGGGACAGTGTGGGGCTGCAATTAAAATGCTATATACTATATCAAAAAAAACTAATCACCAATAACTAATGACTAGTGACTAATCACCAATGAGTTAATAACTAATAGCTTAAGTATTAGTTGAGTATGTCATGGCCATTAAACAAGCTATATAATCACTCCTTGAACCAATTGGTAATACTTGCGTCGTGATTGCAATCTATCCAGGCAGCTTCGATCCCATTACCCTAGGACACCTTGACATCATCCAGCGTGGCTGTAGACTCTTTGATAAGGTGATTGTGACGGTGCTGCGCAATCCCACTAAATCTCCTTTGTTCACAGTGCTTGAGCGAGTCGAGCAGATTAAACTTTGCACCCAACACTTACCTAATGTAGAAGTGGACAGTTTCACCGGTTTAACGGTGGAATATGCCAAACTGAAGAAAGCTCAAGTACTGTTGCGAGGGTTAAGGGTGCTTTCTGACTTTGAGAAGGAACTCCAGATGGCTCATACCAATCATACCCTCTGGGATGAAATCGAAACGGTTTTTCTCGCCACCTCTAACGAATATAGTTTCTTGAGTAGTAGCGTAGTCAAAGAGATTGCCAAATTTGGCGGCTCCGTCGATCATCTTGTCCCCCAACAGGTTGCCTTAGATATATACCGATGTTACGCCAAGAATCATCCCGGTACGACCCACCCGAGCAAAACAAACCCCCAAACCCCACTGAATCCTTTAATCCTGGATCAGGAGACATAGATATTCAGGGGCAATTTAACTATATCGAGGACATCATCTTCGATAGCCCCCACATCCCCTTTACCCGGCGCACCCTGATTGATGAAGAACTGTTGCTGGCTCAACTCGACTTGGTGCGGGAAAATTTGCCCTTAGCTTTTCAACAAGCTACTAGAATAATTGAAGAACACGATGCAATTATCCAGCAAGCTGAACAGTACGCTCAAGAAATAATTGAGACAGCTCAGCGGCGTGCTGAAATGATCTTAGATGAACTCGGTATTATTCAGCAAGCAGAACACGAAGCCCAACAAATCAGCCAACAAGTTCAAAAAGAGTGTGAGGCGATGCACAAGCAAACGGCATCGGAGCTTGAGCAGATGCGCCGCAAAGCCCAGCAGGAACTGGAGCAAATGCGCCAAATCACCCTAGCCGAGTGTGAGGAAATTCAAAATGGGGCAGATGCCTACGCTGACGGAGTGCTCTACAATATTGAGCAGCACCTCAGTGACATGCTTAGAGTAATTCGCAACGGACGTCAGCAACTCAATGGTCCTGTCAAAGCCCAAAACTCTGGCAAAAAAGACAATGGTAAGAAAGACAATAGTAAGAAAGACAATGGTAAGGGGGGTTCACGCTCACTTAAAATCCCATCGAAGTCAAAAAAAGGATGAACGATTAAGGATTAAGGATTAAATAAGAACTATTTAATTTATAAGTTGTTAACCTTATTGGTTGTTAAAGATTTTTAAAGAGCTAGCAGCCACATAAACCATCCACGGAGGAGCCGTGATAGTTTATGTGTCACGTGCGGTTTTAATGCGTTGCTGAATCAAAAAATGGTTTTATAAAAATAAAACCATGAAATGCCCTAAATGTCATAGCAATAAAACTCATAAATATGGTCATCAAAGAGGAAAACAAAGATATAAAGGCAAGGAATGTGGACGACAATTTATAGAGGTTAAAAGTGAGCGTGGTTACGATAAAAAGATTAAATTGCTGTGCCTAAAAATGTATCTAAGCGATGCAGCGCGGTCATGGCGAGGCAGTGCCTTCACGCGGGGGTTCCCCCCATGACCGCACTGCCGTGGTTTCCCCCACTCGCGCTTTGCATCAAGACAATGTTGGAATTATCAATTAGGCTTCTTATTTATTATTTAAAATATCATAAAATCCCCCTTTCAGGTGAAACCATTTCATGATTCAGCAACGCCCCTTAATTAATGAGTTTTAAACTTTTTCTGCATAGCCTGCCAACTGTAAAGGCTCCACTCTCCTTACGGTAACTTCAAGACGCCCACCTTTCAGGTAGGGCGCGGGGCTGCCGCCATTAAGCTCAAACCCCGTTAGGTAGAAGTCTGTCATCCTTCTAATTCAAAGTAAAGAAATGTAAGCGTATCACTTGGAATTAGCCCAATCATGGTAATGTAACTCTATATTTTCAATATTAGACGATATCTGAAAAGTTTTTTGATACTGACTTTTGCCCCCCAAGCCCCCCTCGCTCGGGGAACCAACGGGGGCTTGGATGTAGCAAATGAGACTTCTCAGACAACCTCTTAGGATAATCAAAGAAAAAACTGGAAAGATATAGTGCAACAAAACCTTGGAGCAGATAAAACCTCTCTGGAACTTTCATGTAAAGTCTTTAAACCCATGGACCCAGTTACTGCCAAAACAGTGCTTAAAGAAGTCAAGCAAATTTTGGATCAATTTGGTGTGACCTTCTTTCTGCAGCAAGGTACCTGTCTTGGCGCGATCCGAGAACATGGATTCATACCCTGGGATGATGATTTGGATTTGGGTTCTGTGATGGGGATCCACGTAGTCACTAGGGAAGTTATAGAGCCTGTTGTTCGTGCCTTCAGGGAACATGGCTTTTACACCGAAGTTCAACCCTACGATAGCGGCATTGGCATCACGATGATGAAGTCATTCATCAGGATTGATTGGATGTGCCATAAGATTATCAAAGACTATATCAGGCACCATCCTGGGGTCCTGATTCCTGCCAGACTGGTAACCCAGCTAAAAGCAATCGACTTCCTTGGAGATACTTTCCTCGTTCCCAATCCACCCGAGGAATACTTACAGGCCAAATATGGTATAGAATGGATGACGCCGAAACGTTACGGCTATGAAAAAGACATTGTGGATCTAGTCCCAGATCGCCCCACAGGAATGAGCTCAGCTGTTACCAGCTCTCCCAATGAATACAGAGCTAGCCGAGTTCGGATCCTTGATCAAAAAGGCGATCCGGTTCACAACGCTTCGGTTCGGGTGATCGGACAAGGGCAGGCCAGGACAGATGAGTTGGGCTATGCTGTGTTCAATTTGCCACAAGAAGATGCATGGTATGCACTGGTCATTAATT
>NZ_JAAHHE010000150.1:0-15810 GCF_010692525.1 Moorena sp. SIO3B2 | reverse complement strand
TCCCTCCATTGTCTATGGTTTATTAGCCTTGGGCTTATTCGTCTATGAGTTAAATTTAGGTCGAAGCATTCTCTCAGCAGGTTTGACCTTAGCGTTGTTAATTCTGCCAGTGGTGATTGTCACCACAAGAGAGGCACTGCGGGCAATTCCTAATCATCTCCGGGAGGCTGCTTATGCCCTGGGAGCCAGTAAGTGGCAAATGATTTGGGATCATGTTTTGCCCTATTCCTTTGGTAGTATTCTTACAGGCGTAATCATTGGTTTATCTCGGGCAATTGGAGAAACTGCTCCTGTGGTTACCATTGGTGCTCTAGTATTTATTCGCTTTTTGCCAGATTCTCCATTAAACAGCGCATTTCCTTATATTCCCTTTCAGGGTGAATTTCCCTATCTAAACTTACAGCAGCTATTTGCATGGGTTCAAGCTGAATTCACAGTTATGCCGATTCAGATGTTTACCTGGGTATCTAGACCTGAACGGGCATTTGAGGCAAATGCTGCTGCAGCCGGTACAGTCTTGATTGCTATGACCCTGGCTATGAATGGTATTGCTATTTATCTACGCTATCGCTTCCGTAAAGGTCTAAAATGGTAGAGAAACTATCTGATAAATTATCCGACTCAACCATTAGTAACGCCAAAGCTGAGGTGGATAACCTCAGTTTTTACTATGGTTCATTTAAAGCTCTCAAAAGTATTAGTTTAGTGGTGCCAGAAAAACAAGTAACCGCCCTAATTGGACCATCAGGGTGTGGCAAAACCACTTTACTGCGATGCTTCAATCGTATGCATGACCTTTATCCTGGTAATCGCTACGAAGGAGCAATCTGGCTCGACTCCGATGTCAACATTTTAGGTAAGAAAATTGACCCGATAGAAGTGCGGATGCGGATTAGCATGGTATTCCAAAAGCCTAATCCTTTTCCTAAATCAATTTATGATAATGTTGCCTATGGGTTGCGAGTGCGCGGTGAAAATAGGCGTCGTGTGATTGAAGACAAAATGGAGAAAGCCTTGCGGGGAGCGGCTTTGTGGGATGAAGTAAAAGACCGCCTCTATGACTCAGCCTATAACCTATCTGGAGGTCAACAACAACGTCTTTGTATTGCCCGGGCTTTAGTGGCTGACCCAGAGATTATTTTATTCGATGAACCCACCTCTGCCCTTGACCCTATTGCTACTTCCAGCATTGAAGAATTAATCGCTGAGCTGAAGAAACAGGTCACAATTTTGATTGTGACTCACAGCATGCAACAGGCAGCAAGGATATCGGATTATACCGCGTTTATGTACTTAGGGGCAATGATGGAGTTTGGGGAGACTAGGCAAATCTTTGAACGACCCGCGAACTCACAGACAGAAGCTTATATTAGCGGACGCATTGGCTAGAACCTCAGCAGAAGCTGGTAAGGGGATATGCGATCGCATCTCGTAAACCCTTGCCAAAAATCCTGCTTCCTTAAAAAATTGCTATAATTTTGGCGTTGCTGAATTAAGGAATGAATGCGCGATCATCTGGTTTTATTAAAGCCCCCTAAATCCCCCAATTATGGGGGACTTTGAGAGTTTTGTTCCCCCCAAAATTGGGGGGCTAGGGGGGCGAAACCATACCCAGAATCAGCAACGCCATAATTTTTTGTTGATGCCCAGTTTGAGGTCAACCTTGAAAACTGTTGCTGTCTTTTTTGAGGAAGCAGGCACCTTTGCCTACCCATTTACTAAAAAAAAGTACATACGACACATTGCCCAACTTGGTGAAGCAATAGAAGCCTGTGGTGCCAATTTTCGTGTTGTTCGTCACCAATCTTCTTATCTAGGGTCAGGACAATTTTCCCAGAGTTGGGAATTACGAGATGGAGAAGTGATAGAAACCGGTCCTATCAAAGCTGATGTCATTTTCGATAAAGGATTGTTTAGCTCTGATGGAACTATCCCAGTTCTTAACTGTCAGGAAATTAACGAAATTTGCACCAACAAATATAAAACCTTTCAGCTGTTCAGTGACTATTCTCCCCAAACCTATCTTGTTAACAGCCAAGAAGAGTTTTTTGATGCACTAGATGATATACCAGGACAGTATTTGGAGGCTTGTTCTAGTCAAGGTACTCACTATATCTTCCACGATGATGAAGATAGTTCCTATAATCTCGGAGCTATGTCCTTGCAGTGTGGGCGGAAAGTAGATGCCCTTAAGCTGTGGCTAGCCTGGAAATACTACGGCAAAAGTGGTTATGAAGCACGGGTTGACCGCTTGTTTGAACTCGCTAGCTACGCGGCGGATTATATTCGCAGTTGTGAGAAATTACAATTGATAGTTCAACCAACATTTTTGAATATCTGTTTTCGCTATAATCCCAGAGATAACAGTCTGTCTAATCATGGTTTAGATCAGCTTAATCTGGAAATACGTGATCAATTAATGCGCTCCGGTCAAGCATTAGTCAATTACTCTCACTATCAAGAACAGATTCTAATTCGCTTCATTCTCAGCAACCCAAATATTAACGAAGCTGATCTAGATAGCTTTTTTGCTAACTTTATCAAAATTGGCGATAGTTTATCCTAGCAGTAGTCGTTTTAGGCGATTGAAATGTAAGCATTCAGCCGTCAGCTGTCAGCCGTTGGCCTTGGCCTTTGGGCCACCCTACGCGAATGGCCACGCTACTTGAGGTGCCTAATGCTTAAAATAAACATCAAAAAATAAACATCAAACGGGAGAATTGAATAGTTCGAGATTTTACAACATTGAAAGTCTGGGGATTTGCCCATCTAAGCATATGTCCTAGGCGCAAGCTACTCGAACAGCAGTCAGCCATTGGACTTTGGCCTTTGGCCAAGCCTGCCCATAAGCTGATAGCTGATACGCGACACGCTGAATGCTTACATAAAAACAAAAAAAAGCTGACGAATCTATAAACGAACGCCAGCATCTAAATTGTAAAGGTGTAAAAATCAGGTAGAGAATGGGAAAGATAAAATGTCTTATCTCATTCTGCTGTCTTGTCTAAACAAACATAGTCGTAAGCATTCAGCCGTCAGCTATCAGTTATCAGCTATCAGCTAACAACCTACGCCCACGCTACTTGAAGTGCTCAAGGTCTGAGGCCATGCTAAGCGAATAGTTTATGCCCATAGCTTAGGCTACTCATGGTGCTTGTGAATAAAATAAGCTGACGGCTGACGGCTGATAGCTGAATGCTTACCATTAGTCTAAACCAACATTAGTCTAAACAAGCCTTTCACCAGACTTGCGACGAATACCAACTACAGAAGGACGGGGTGGTCCAGAGGGATTGCCATCACCACCATCAGCCTTAGGTAAGCTACTAGGCCAGTTACTACCAAGAGGTACAGTCCGGCTCTGAGTAAACAGACTTCCATCCAAGTTCAGGATTTCAATATCTCGTTGCAGAGGCGGCTGACCTGCACCAATGGGTACACTTTCCCCAGGATGCTGTACTGCAACAATTAGAGTATCACCAATAAAGGTTGGACCAGTTATCTCGCAACGCACTGGACCATAAGCAAAGGGGATGACTTCCCCAGCATTAGGCCCACTAGTGGGAACATAGAACACCCAGTTGTTACCATAAACCCCAACCAAAGAACTAGTAGCACCAGTGTCGGTGTGGTCAATGGTGCGTTCTGTTGGCTCAGCACCAGTTCTAAAACCGTTGTGCTGACTAGTAGACATATCGGTGACACCCCAGATATTACCTTTAGTATCGAAGGCTAAGTTATCTACATTAGCAAAACCAGCACCATCGTCTGCTCCAGCTTCTCCAGATTCCACGAATCGAGTCCAGCGGAAGCTAGTACCTGTACCATCAGCGCTGTTTTCAATAATCTTGTAAATCCCACCAGAAGGCTGCTTAGCATCAACATCAGCGTTGAGTTTAGCAGTTTGGAAGATCCGGGAATCTGGATAGCCATCTCCACCAGCAATATGGTCGGTATAGGCAATGAATACCGCTTTAGTCCGGGGATGGACTTCTAGATCCTCAGGGCGGGATGAGGGAGTACCACCAACTAGATTAGCTGCCAGGAAAGAATCAACGACAATAGCACCTTGGCTAGTGTAGAAATCTGCCAGGGTTTTCTTCTTATAACCAGGGAGGGCAGTTGCTTCATTAGTGAGATCTACCACCAACGAGCCACCATCCTCAGTAGCACCAGCAATACCAGCACGCTTTGGTAAGCGCACCCGACCATCTCGTTGTGCCTCACCTAAAGCAGCTAGCTCAACAGAAGCCAGTTCAGAGGGAGCATTGGGATTGGTGGGAGTACTCAAGACCAATGGTATCCACTCACCTGTGCCATTGGAATTGAATTTAGCAACGTAGAGAGTACCTTCTTCAAATAACTTACTGTTATCTTTATCACTGAGGCCCCGCAGTTTGCCCTTACTAACATACTTCCAGGTGTGACCACCCCGGCGGTCATCTCCCATGTAAGCAACTAACTTATTACCAGCCTCAGTACGGAAAGTAATATTTTCGTGACGGAAGCGTCCCAACGCAGTGTGCTTCTTAGCACGAACACTAGGGTTAACTGGATCAATCTCTACCATCCAGCCATACTTTTCACCGACCAGACCGAATACAGACCCAGTGGTACCTTCGGTGTAGCCAGTCTGAGTGCCATTAGGTAGCACAGCTTCAGTAACACCATTGAAGAATCTGGCACTACCCTGGAAATTTTCTTCAGTAGTCAAAATGGTACCCCAAGGGGTAGTTCCACCGGAACAGTTGTAAGCAGTACCGATAATCTTGTTCCCTAAGCCATCGGAACTCAGAGAAAACACTTCAGTTGCTGCTGGTCCTGTTCCCACCAGGTAGTTTTGATCCCCTTGCTGATGGCTTCTGGAGCCCCAAGAGGTAACACTCTTAAACTCATCACTCCGCTGAGCATTGATTCCTAAACCAGAAAGACCGTGAATGCGACGGTTCTTGGAGTCATCCTTAACAACTTGGTAACGTTCACCGGAACCATTGCGACGGATGCGAACAATAGAACCTCCTTGGTTGTAGAAAAATTCTCCAAGCAGTTCTAT
Organism: Moorena sp. SIO3B2; assembly: GCF_010692525.1. Classification (NCBI taxonomy): domain Bacteria; kingdom Bacillati; phylum Cyanobacteriota; class Cyanophyceae; order Coleofasciculales; family Coleofasciculaceae; genus Moorena; species Moorena sp. SIO3B2. Next base: position 10,757 of record NZ_JAAHHE010000150.1, on the reverse strand, counting down.
ATCATTCACATTAGACGGTAGAGGATAGCCAATCACCGTCTCAAAGCTAGTGGGGAATCCAGCTAAGCTGCTGGAAGTACCGGGAGCTAGGTCAGAAAATGGAAAAGAAACGTATTCGTGATTGACCCAGAGATAGCCATCATTAGAGCTTCTACCTACAGGAACAAAGCCAGTGTAGTCGTTGTTATAGCCAAAATAATCGTCTGGATTAGGGAAAACGCGATCGCCCCATTTGACAATTACATACCGTTCGTACTCCGGCGGTACTACTACATCATCAATGACCGTGTAGGTAGCCAGACTGATGTCAGAACTTGGTTCAAGCAGTTGGCTTTGATTAATGCCAGTGGGTAAGGCACTTTTTTTAGTTTGATAAATCGGCAAGGGATGGGGTAAACGCACCGGGGTAATACCCATAGTACTGGTAGCTGCATTGGCAACACTATAGTCACCACCTAACAGTTTTTGGCCTATCTGAGGAGCCAACACAGTAGCTGCAGTACTCGCCCCAAAGAAAACTAGCAGTTTTCTGCGAGTTAGCTTAGACATTCTAGTATCTCTTTATCTCTCTACAAGAATCAGCGGAATCACAAAGTTTGAGCACCATTACCACCAGAGCTAGCTGAAAAACAATCGTCAAAAGGCTATAACAAATTCAGCCCTGTTGCTAATAATTTTATAGCTATGCTGCAGTAGAAAACCAGTCCAAGCGTGAGAACACCCCTGTTTGAAAGCATAAGTAGTGAGCCAAGGTTATTAAACCCTGATATTTGTCTACTTTTTGATACCCTGGTGTCGCTCATATGGCTAGCATTGATTACTAAAAAAAATTGCGTTGGTAAACGCTTGTACTAGTTTTTAGCTACTGATTAGATATATCTTTTTAAGGTTAAGAGCGGTTAACTGGATGGTTAAGCATGTCTTAACTTTATAGTGTTTTTTCGTTGATATTAAGATTTACCATACCTTAACTATTTATTAGTTAAGTCTTAACCTGTGAAACTAAATTGTGAAAATAATTACCTAAAAAGGATTAACACTGCTACAGTTAAGGTTAACCGTTGCCAAGTTTTTATTTAAACTAGTTAATTCAACTAGTTAATCATCTCGAAAACCTGGATCATCCTCCAATGAAGCTTCAAGTAATACTGAAGATTTAGGTGGATTTGAAGGAGCTGGAGATGAATCAGAAGCTCTGAACCCCAATAGCATTTCAGAATTGCTAAAATAACTCGCCCATCGCTGGATTATGGGGAATTGTTTCCACTGAGAGCGAGAAACTGTTGCAATCATTAAAGGGACTACTTGACCATTGCGTTCACCTAAAATCATCATAGAAATGCTGGTAATATCAGGATTTCCGGTAAATTCCTGATTTAGTTTAGTTTGAGCCAAATTCTCTGTCTGCTGAATTAGGCGTTCAAATGATTGACTGCTATCAGAGTTAAGGATGACGTGGTATTCCTTAATTTCAGCTGAGGCTGTTGGAATCTGTGTAACTAAACTACTGAATACCAAAATAGTACTCCAGAGAAGGCGGCGATAAAGATCCATCAGCTTAGCTATCCTGACGACCTGGTGACTAACTAGTTAATAGTAATAGATAATAATAGATGAATATTAAGGTGACAGTAACTTTTGGTTAAGAATGAATTATCAAGTAAGCAGTCAGCAGTCAGCAGTCAGCAGTCAGCTGTTGGGCATAGGCTGATAGCTGATACGCGACACGCTGATAGCACCTCAAGTAGCACTATCTTTAGCGCATAGGCTAATAGCTGATATAGCACTACGCGCTACTGTTAGGACATTGTCTTGATGCAGTCGCTCATGGGGGAAACCCCCAAGACCGTAATGGTGCGTTTTCCGTTGGCGAATTAAATTCGCCACGGGTCGCACCTCTGCATCGCTCCTAAACTCCGAAACTTAGTCATAGCTTACTTTTGACTTCTGACTTCTAACTTCTTACTTGCGCGTAGCGCTATAAGTGAATGCTTACATTATCAAGGATGTTCGCCCTTAGCAATTCGGTGTAGGGTAAGATTAACGATTAAGGATCTTCGCCTGATAGCTTTACCGTCGGGTAGGATGAATTATTAATTATCAAGTCAAGGATGAAGGGTGAAGGGTTCATCCTTCATCCTTCAGATTAGCGATTGTCAATGTTAAGGACTAAATCAGACTTCAAGGTTACATCTAAATCTGTGTCAGGGTCGATGACAACTACTTCTACGTCTTCCTGACCTCCTGCAAGGAGAAGTTCTGTAACCAAACCGAGTCCAGCACCAGCTAAAACTTCCCAAAACTCAAGCTTACCAAAGATTTCAGAAAGTACAGCCCCGGCAGCTGCACCAATAGCAGCACCTTTGAGCAAATCCGGATCAGTGTTTTTGGTAATAGTTTCAGTTTTGGTGACAACCTCGGAGGTGGCATCAATAGATAAGGATTGATCACTATCCCTGAGAATCAACTCTTCGGCGACAAACTGAGAACCTCTGTTAACTGGACGCACTTCACCTTCAATCTCACTACCGGCTGGAATTAGGAGGGTTCCTGAAAAGGAGACTACATCTCTAGCTACTATCACCGTTATCGGTAGAGTTTCATTACGAGTGACAATGATTCTCTTGGCGTCGTCGGATTCAACTGGTATCAAAGTCCCAGCAGGAATGATGACTTGGGTAAATTGAGCCAACTGTGGCTCGATGTAGAATCTAGACTGGGCAGTAGCTTGAGTAGCCATCAACATTGGTAACGCCACAGTTGAAGTGATCCCCAATGCTGTGAGTAGAGCGATTCTGGACTGCCAACGATGGGAAATAAACATTAAATATATCTTCCTTGAGGATGAGTATAAGCGATTAATTAGACTCAAAAGAGCATAGTTATGTTTCCCGAGGGGCAGGATACCCTACCTAAACCCGGTCACCCTCCCTTTCAAGCTGCTTGTCACCCCATCACCCCATCACCCCCATCTTCTGCTCCCGGAGCGTTCGCGTAGCGTAGCCCTTCGGGCTAATCGCATCCTGTCTCTTTTAAAACCTAAAATTTGAAAACCTAAAATCTGTAGAATTGAGGTAAGATCAGGTTTTTGAGCCCCATACAACTAAAATTAGGTCTGGGACTGCATAGAGCCACTGCGAGGTTTTACCATGAGTCTAGGCACATGGATTGGTCTACTTGCCTTTATCCTTTCGTTATACATCCTGTGGCAAATCCGTAAAGTACTGCTGCTGATATTTACTGCTGTGGTACTTGCCAATGCCTTAAATATCTTGGTGGAAAAATTCCGCCGGGTTGGCATCAAACGGCTTTTTGCTGTGCTGCTGTCAATTCTTCTGATGGTTGCTCTAACCGTAGGGTTTTACTGGCTAATTGTGCCACCCTTTGCCGACCAAGTCCTAGAGTTAACTGATCAAGTTCCTAGGGGTATAGAAAAATTAGGTCAGTGGTTGGAGGTGTTGTCAGCGCGTCTTCCCCCAGATCTGATTACTTTCCCCGAGCTCCAAATAGATCAGCTAATTCAACAGCTACAACCGTTACTTAATCAGTTATTGGGTGGTGGATTCTCCATTGCCTTTAACTCTTTGGCTGTAGTAGCCCAAGTTTTGCTGGTATTAGTTTTGACCATAATGCTACTGGCTGACCCCAACGCTTATCGTCAAAGCTTTATACGACTTTTCCCGTCTTTCTATCGCCGTCGAGTTGATGAAATTTTGACTCTATGTGATCACTCTTTACGGGGGTGGTTAGTAGGCATTCTCGTTAACATTGCTGCCATTTCTGGCTTAAGTTTTGTGGGTTTGGTCATCCTACAAGTTAAACTGGCACTGGCACAGGCGGCTTTGGCAGGTATCTTGACATTTATCCCCAATATTGGCCCTGGATTGAGTGTAGTCCCACCGATTGCGATCGCTCTACTAGATGCACCCTGGAAAGCGATCGCTGTTTTAATTCTCTACATTATTATTCAGCAGGTGGAAAGTAATTTGCTAACTCCCCTGGTCATGAAGCAACAGGTATCCCTGCTACCAGCAGTAACCCTTTTGGCTCAGGTATTTTTCGCGACATTCTTTGGTTTTTTAGGTTTACTGTTAGCTTTACCATTAACAGTAGTTGGTCAGGTTTGGCTCAAAGAAGTTTTAATTAAAGATATCCTCGATCAATGGAAAACTAGTCCGATATCCATCAGACATACCCAGACCCCTTCAGAAATCGTTGCGATCGCATCACCAGATCCTGATTTAGCCAGCCCGACTACATCACAGGATTCCCAGGATAGCACTGAATCGGACAATCACCCCAAATCCGACAAATCAGATCAAATCGAGAAGGAGGAAGAGTAAACCTTCATAAGCCTTCAACCGTTACAACGCGAGCTATGGATTTTAACAACTTAAGCATTCAGCCGTCAGCCGTCAGCCGTCAGCCGTCAGCCGTCAGCCGTCAGCCGTCAGCCGTGGGCAAAAGGTCCACGCTACTTGAGGTGCTGACGTAACTCAGCATTATTCCAATGCTTACCTGTTGTATTCAAAAGCACCTCAAGTAGCGTGCGCATTAGCTGATAGCTGATAGCTGATATAGCGGTTTTTAGCCTCATGAGGTACACATAATTTTTTACCTTTTCCCTCTTCTGACTTTACTGCTCCCTACTCCCTGCTCCCTGCTCCCTAAAACCCAAAAACTTGTACCTTACTAGCTTAAAAAGCGCTATAGCTGATAGCTGATAGCTGATAGCTGATAGCTGATAGCTGAATACTTACTTAACAACTGCCTATGATCACCCTCGGCTGACGGAGGTAAGCTAAGATACCACTGACAAGTGATATTTTGGAAAACCCTTCTCCTCATTCCCAATCCCTATGCGAACCATTGCTCAAATTAATGACAAAATCGAGGGTAACTGTGCCGTAGTGTGGACAGTGGAAGAATTAAAAGCACGGGTGGCAGACATCGGTGTGACTCAGGCGGCGAAAGAAGTAGACATCATTACTACCGGTACCTTTGAGCAGATGGAGTCTTCCGGAGCAATCATGAATTTGGGACATACTGACCCACCCGTGAAAATACGGAAATGTTGGTTAGATGGGGTTCCAGCTTACACTGGCTTCGGAGCAGTGGATTTGTTTTTGGGAGCAACTCAAGTTGTTGACTACCCAGATAACCGTGAGATTCCAGATATGGAAGAACATAGGCAAAGGGGTGGTGGTCATGTCATTGAAGACCTGATTGCTGGGAAACCGGTCAACCTGCAAGCCCTTGGACAGGTGACAGATTGTTATCCTAGAAGCTCCTTTGAGACCACGATCACTAAGGATAGGATTAATCAGTTTTACTTATTCAATCCCCGCAATCTGTATCAAAACTTCATTGTAGGGGTGAATGGAGGCGATCGCCCCTTGTATACTTATCTGGGTTTGCTGCAGCCCAAACTCTCCAATGCGGTTTACTCTAACCCAGGAGCAATCTCACCCCTAATCAATGATCCGGAACTGAAGCTAGTGGGTATTGGCACACGGATTTTTATGGGTGGAGGTATTGGCTATATTGCTTGGGAAGGGACCCAACACTTCCCACTGCAAAAACGCCTTCCCAATCAGACACCCATAGGACCAGCAGCAACTCTAGCTTTAATTGGAGATGCCAAGCAAATGAACCCCAAATGGGTGCGGGGTTGTTACTTTAAAAATTATGGCCCCTCTCTGATGCTGGGTGTGGGCGTACCAATGCCAGTACTGAATGAAGAAGTAGTGCAACGTTGTGCTGTACAAGATCAAGACATTGTTGCACCAGTGGTAGATTTTGCCATTCCTAGACGGGTGCGTCCAACCTTTGGGTTAGTCAGCTACGCTCAGCTGAAGTCTGGTCGGATCACTATTGATGGTAAATTAGTACGTGTAGCTCCTCTTGCTAGTATTTTCCTCTCCCGGCAAGTTGCTATGGAATTAAAGCAATGGATTGAGAGTGGCAAATTTACCCTAACTGAACCAGTAGCACCAATTCCAATGGACCGCTCATTTCTACCTCAAGACCTATGGGGTTCACAAATTAGTTTGGATTGATTGATTTAGTCATTGGTCATTTTAAAATTAAAAACTGAAAATTGAAAAGTAATACTTAGCAAGTAATAATTAGCAATTACCAATTAGCAATTACCAATTACCAATTATATTTAGTTGACTTGAGCTGTGACATTTGCTCATCTAACATCGCTAATTTTGAGCGGAGTAGAGGATTGTCCTCTACTGCAAGGATTCGACAAATGCGATCGCGCATTTTTTCGTGGTGTCTGAGCGTGGTATCAGTGTCTGCTTGTAAGCCGTAGTGCCGTTCTTTAATTTGTGTCTCTGGCAAGCAGAAGAACACCCCTCCATCAGTTCGTTGAATGCTGCCTTCAAGCAGGTCAAAGATTCGTGCGTTGCTAGTGATGGAGCCCTTGGAGTTTTCGGTCCCGTATACATGAAGGCTAAAAAAGCAGGATTCTCCGGGGTTCCCCATCTGGTGAATCATATCGTCAGCTACCGCCTTTACCTCTCCTGACCTAAAGTCCAGCCGCTTCAGGGTTTGCAGCACTCCATCTGTCAAGGTATACACGTAGTGTTCCGCCTCCCCAAAGCACTGTACTGCTCCCCATTGGGCTGCGCCATGGTCATGAATCGTGCTGTAGTCTCCTGGAGCCCAAGACATCACCATAATTTCAAAGGAATTGCACTCGTAAAGTAGCTTTCGACCGTAGCTGTCGGTGATGGGATGATCAAAGTCAGCCCATCCCATCAAGTCTTCCGGTGAGATGCGTGCATCCAAAATGCACTGACGAGCAATTTTCGGTACCAATACCGACTGACTTTGGATATTACTAATTAAGCGCTGGATATTCTTGGGAAGACTTTGGTCGGATACAGAAGTCTTCATGCCAGTAATAATCTGAATCATTTTTGCATCCTCTAATTTTTTAAAAAACTTGGTTGTTCGTCACTTGAAAATGGAGACTTAAAAATTTAAAATTGTAAATCCACAAAATGCGATTAACCATCCTAGAATGGATTAACCGAACTTGATACTATTACTAGGTCAGGCAATGGTGTTAGGATAATAGTGTTAGAGTTTACTATTCAAAGCCTAATCCCTAATACTTAATCCCTCATCCCTAGATTTACCTAACTAATAATTCCTCACTGGTTGACTTGACTGCATAAACCTTAAAGCTCTAGGCTGAGATAACGCTGATAAATTCCTCACTATCCTCTGAAAAAGATTGAGAACTATCTCAGCTTATTTTTATTCAGGACACATGATGATTATTCCTCATATCATCAAAGATTTATTCAAGCTATAGCAAGCCCAATGGAAACGTGAAAGAAATCCCTCCCCATCTTCAAGCTCCTTCCCATCTTCCCATCCGTTACATCCGCTCGAACTATCCGTTGTCCCCTCTTCCCATCTTCAAAACTCCGACACAGAGTTTTATACTTAAGGACGGTAAGGTAGGATATGGGATAAAACAAGCTGCATAATAACCATGTCGTGCCAGCGTCCCTTGAAAAATCCAATTTCTTTTTGAACACCTACAACCTCAAATCCAAATCGCTTGTGAAATTCAATACTCCCTTGATTGCAGGCCAAAATTTTAGCAACGACATGGTGATAGCAAAACTCCTCAACTTTCTTGAGCAATGCTGTTTGTAAAATACTGCCGTAACCCTTACCGGTTTCCGCTAAAGAAAAATAAATCGAAATCTCGCAGCAAACACGGTAGCCTAAGCGAGGGCTATAGCGCTTGATGACACCCCACCCGATAACACAGCTTTCTCGTTCTGCAACCAGTATGGTTTCGCGATCGCCAAACTTATTCGCGAGTACTTCCATGTCCTCAGCGGTATAAAATTGGCAATCCATCGTACTGTTGCCTGCAACGATAGACTCGTTATAGATAGATGCAATTGCTTGGAAATCAGTCTCTTTATATTGCCTTACCAGAATGTTGGGATGCTCTGATAAATCTGCACAGAAATTCTCTTGTTTAGTTGACATTTTTCTGCACTTATTTTGTTGCCCGTAATTATTTGCTCTCTCTCAATTATAATTTAGAGAACTAAACACTCCTAATCCTCAACCAAAGATAACGATAGGTTTTTTCTCGGCTTTCGATAAAACTCAATCATCCAGCTAAACAATCGCTCCATTATCGATTGGTTGGTTAACAGTTCTAATCTAGCAAAGCCACCAATATTTCCTCCATTGATTTCGCTAATGCACCAGTTACCCTCATCATTCATCAAAAAGTCATATCCCAAGGTATGTATACCCCGACAGCGATAGTGTTCAAAGGTGGCGTCAATTGCTTCTTTTTCTTCAGAGCTGATATCTGATAAAAAACATTCTCCATCTACGCTGACATTATGCACCCAATGACCACTTTTCGAACGGCGGATATAGGCACCGTAAATTTCACCATCTACCACAACAATCCGCTTGTCTCCCACATCAACTCCCTCCAAGTATTTCACAAATTGTAGTGGTTTACCTGTGGAACCTTTCAGATAATTCATCACCTCGGAAAAGTGACTAAACTCCCTGGTAGCTGCCAAGGGATTATCCACTAAGAAATGACCGTTGTGATACCAAATTTTAAAAACTCCTCTACCACCACAACTATTATATCGCTTAGCAACAATAACTTGGTGCTTTTCAAAAAAAGCCAATCCTTCCATCCAGCTACCGGTTACTATCATGTCTGGTGTAAATTTACTGGCTACTTTGAGGAAGAATTCTTGCTGAATTTGCTCATGAATTCCAGTAGGACTGTTAACAAATTTTACAAACGGTTCCCACAATCGTAGTCTATCTAGATATCCTTCAGGAAAAGGCTTTAAGGTGCGACAAAATACCAAGTCAAACTCCTCTAGCGATCGCCAATCCCGGACTTGTGAATCTAATTCAAGAAAGGTAGTGTAAGGTAGTATTCCCTTCACCGGAGCTACCTGAATCAATTCAGTATTTGCTCCTTGGGTGAAGACGCCCTCAGTAGGGATATGGAATAATTCAAATCGTTCGTCAAGGGCTAGCCGTTGGTAAAAGATGGGTATGTCCAGTAACGGACTAGAGTATCGAGAAGGATTGCAAATGGAAAGTAATTTCATCTTAGCTTAATTCTTATATTACTTCTGACATTGCTTCTGACATTAATTAAATTACAAGCTAATTAAACTCTACCGATTACTAACTCTTTTCTACTCCTTTTATAGCAATTATTATACTTATGAGGTACAGAAAATTATTTTTTACCACTCACCCCTCCCCACGCCCAGGCTCCTGACTCCCGACTCCCTCGGTGCGCTTGACCCGTAATTAAATTCGCCACGGGTCGCACCGCTCCCGACTCCCGACTCCCTAAAATCCAGAACGAAAGTACTTCAAAGAAGTTATAACTGCTATCTACTACATAGAGGCAGAACTTTCTCCTCTAGCTGCAATTTCTTTTATCGGTTGGGGCTGTTGTTTACTAAAGTTAGTGATCGACACTCCAATCATGATCACAATAAATGCTATTACTTGCATCAGTGAAGGGCGTTCTCCATTGAGAATTAGCGCATAAACTATCCCAAATACGGGGGATAATACAGTCCACTTACCCACCGTCTTGGAGTCTAACTTTTCTAGGGCAGCGTACCAGAGAAATTGGGTAATCACGATGATAATTAGCGCATAGATACCCATCACCATCCAAAGCTGACCTGAAAAGACATCTCCAAAATGAGACGGACCAAATAAATAACTAGCGATCGCGAAAAATATTACAGCTGATATAAAGTTACGGCTGAAGACAATTACCGATAAACTCTTGTTTTTAGAAAGGGTCAACTTGCCGATAATCGAAGTAACTGCATACAAAAACGTTGAGGCCAGGATTAAAAGGTCACCCTGATTAATTTGATAATTACTGCTTTTAAAAACAATAGCAACAACACCAACGCCAATCATAGAAAAGCCAATCCATTCCCATTTCAGAATACGCTTGCCAAAGAAAAGTGCTCCTGCCAGAGCATAGAGTACCGGACCAAATCGCCCCAATAAGACCGCATTGGTGACAGTAGTGTGTTGTAGTCCCAGGAAAATCAGTGCAGACAGTAAGGCGGCTAAACAACCATTAATAAACAATCCCAGAAGCAGCTTTACATTCAACTTTCGGAGTTCATTTAGAATAGGAATTGCTCCAAAAAAAGCCACCACTGCTAAAGACGCACAGAGATTGCCAACAAACAGAACGTTACAAAACGATATTGGTGTTTCCTTCCCGCCACTGAGCATACTAGCGTTGGCAATTAGGAAAGCAATCACCGAGGGTCGCAATGCTGCCAGGGCTCGGGAGACAACTAGCAGCAATTTGGGGTTAAGGTTATTGATACTATTGGCAATCATTTCCGTTATTGAGGAAGAGTGGTGTATCCTTTCCTAGTAAAGCATTAGTCAAGTAATCATAGGAATGGGTAAATTAATGACGATAGAACACCTAAAAGGGGGGGGCAAGGATACCTAAATCTATTCTTTTCTGTTAATACATATTTAAGATAATTTGTCAAATCCTAGAGAAGTGTGGCATAAGGGAGGAGTGTAGGTAATTCCGTTACCCATCGATTGCCCATCATCCCCAGCTTTACTGAGTCACCAGTTCATAACTTTCTGGGTCAGCTTTGAGAACAAACATATCCCCATATTGAACTACTTCCCCAGTGATGCGGATAGGGTCAGCTACCTTATCC